>JANOGR010000160.1:0-15615 GCA_031406095.1 Ignavibacteriales bacterium | reverse complement strand
AATCGGGTGACATAGTCATGCCCCGCGGTCTTGGCAGCGCCGCGCACCACGACCAGGTAGCCCTTGCGTAACTTCGGCAGATCGTCGCCCGTGGTCGGTTGCCTGAATCGCGGGAATACCACCTGGTCAAAGAAGCTGTCGAGCGTTGCCTTATCCACGGCGGACAACGGCGCGGGATTGTCGATGATCTTGCGAATCTCGATCGTGGTAAACCGCCGCTGGGTCTTTGCGACTGCGACGATTTCGACGGCTTCCATTTGAGTCCGTGCAAGCGGTTTTTCGACAAGCACGTCCTTCTTGGATTCCAAAGCCGCGATGGCGACTTCTTTATGAATCATGGTCGGCGTGCAGATGTCGATGGCGGCCATGCTCTCTTCGGACTTGAGCATTGTTTCGACATCCGTGTAGTAACGGGGAATTCCGAATTTTTCAGCGACCACTCGCGCCTTGTTGTCGTCAAGGTCGCACACCGCGGACACTTCAGCGTCGGGTAACTTTGTGAGAATAGGGAGATGAATCGTCTGGGCAATGTTCCCCAGTCCAACAACTCCTATGCGAATTTTTTCCATGCGGCAAAAAGAGTGGCTTAGCAGGGTGTTGAAAAAAGGGGATCTTGCGCGTCACGGACCAATCCGTGACGCAAATTACGCACAAATTCGGTCATGGAGTGGTCCATGACCGCCATGTTTCTAAGTTTTTCAACATCCTTGTTAGGAGGGAACCAACTCGAGCGTAGATTTTCCTTCCCTGGAGACCAGGAATGCCTTGGTGAGTTCAGCAATTCCCTGCCCGTCCAGCTTCAGTTGCTTGTGCAGCTCTTCGGGCGTTCCATGGTCAATAAACCGGTCTGGCAGGCCAAGGACCTTCACGGCGACATGAGTCATCGACTGTTTCTGGAGCGACTGGATCACGGCCGACCCAAAGCCGCCTTCAATGGCATTGTCTTCCACCGTTACGAAATTGTCCATTCGGGAAGCGAGGGAGCGAATCAAGTTGTCGTCGAGAGGCTTGATAAACCTTATGTTCACAACTTCGGCAGAGATACCGTCTTTCGCCAGAACTTCGGCTGCTTTGAGCGAATTCTGCACCATGTTCCCTACCGCAAGAATGGCCACGTCCGAGCCCGTCCTCACCGTCTCTCCTTTTCCTATTTCCAATTGAGTGAACTCTTTTCGCACTGGAACTCCAAGAGCATTCCCACGCGGATATCTCAACGCAATCGGACCCTTCTTGTATTCCACAGCCGTAAAAAGCATATCCCTGAGTTCCTGTTCATCCTTGGGCGCCATCACCACCATGTTGGGGATGCAGCGCAAATACGAAAGGTCAAAAGCTCCGTGGTGCGTTGGACCGTCTGAACCGACTAAACCGCCGCGATCCATGACGAACACGACGTTCAGATTTTGGATGCACACATCATGGATGATCTGGTCGTACGCCCGCTGCAGGAAGGTTGAATAGATCGCCACGACCGGAATGTAACCCTCGGTTGCCATTCCAGCAGCAAAGGTCACTGCATGCTGTTCGGCAATACCGACATCAAAAAAGCGTTCCGGCATTTCCTTTTGAAGGGCAACGAGTCCGGTTCCATCCGGCATCGCCGCCGTGATTCCGACAACTTTGGGGTTTTGTTTGCAAACCTCGACAAGCGCTTTTCCAAGAATCGTTGTGTATGCGGGGGCTGCGTTCGGGTTTTTCGGAGAGATGCCCGTGATCTTGTCGAACGGAGTCACACCGTGCAACCTCGTCGCTTCCTTTTCTGCCGGTCCGTACCCCTTTCCTTTTTCCGTAATGGCGTGAATCAGAATTGGACCTTTGAGGTCTTTCACATGTCGAAAGACTTCAACAAGTTTGATCACGTTGTGTCCGTTAAAGGGGCCGAAGTATCGAAAACCGAGCGCTTCGAAGAGCATTCCCGGAGTGACAACGGCCTTCAACCCTTTTTCGACATTATGCGCAACCGTCCTCAAGCGGTCTCCGAACGTATCGAGCTTTCCCGTAAGCTCCCATACATTCGCCTTGAATTTGTTATACGTCGGGTGGGTGAGAAGTTCGTTGAAGTAATTGTGGAATGACCAAAGAGTCGGGTTGACGGCTGAGAGCGAGACCATCTGGTTGTCGCTGATGATAACAATGAGGTCTTTCTTGAGGAGCCCTGCATTGTTCATCGCTTCATACGCCATTCCGCCGGTGAGTGATCCATCGCCGACAACGGCAACAACCTTGAAATCTTTTCGTGCAAAGTCGCGTGCAGTTGCGATTCCCAGCGCCGCCGAGATCGCAGTGCTCGCGTGGCCGGCGCCGAACACATCGTACTCGCTTTCCACCCGCCTCAGGAACCCGCTGATCCCGTTCAACTGGCGCATCGTGTGGAACCGGTTCTTCCGGCCCGTGAGAATTTTGTGAGGGTAGGCTTGATGGCCGGTATCCCAGATGAGCTTGTCAGTGGGCGTATCGAATACATAATGGAGTGCGACGGCGAGCTCGACAGCTCCAAGGCCTGCGCCAAGATGGCCGCCTGTTTTGGAGACGGAATCAACGAGAAATTCGCGAAGTTCCGTACAGACTGTCCGGAGGTCCTTGACGTCCAGCTTCCTCAGGTCCTGTGGATAATCGATTTTATCGAAGAATTGGAATTCCATTCCTTATTCCAGGTCCTGCAATTCGAACTGGCCGTCAGCGTTTTTTGCAAGTTTCTTAATCCGCATTTCGGCCGCTTTGAGTTTTTCAGCACAAGCTTTCGACAACTGGATCCCTTCTTCATACAGTTTCAGGGCATCGTCGAGCGGCACCTGGCCCTGCTCCAGGGATTCAACGATCTTTTCCAACCGGTTGAGCGAGTCTTCAAAAGATCCTTTAGTTGTTTTCCTGGCGCTCATCGCTCCACTTTCGCGGGAACCTCGCCGTCATGGAATTCGATGACAGCTCTCTCTCCGACCTCGAGCTTTTTCGAGCTTGTCACAACTGTTCCCTTGTGACGGACCATCGTGTATCCGCGTTTCAAGACTCCACGTGGATTCGTTGATTCCAATCTCTGCGAGAAATTGAGATGTTTTTGAAAGGTCAGTTCCACGAAATGATGAAATTTCAGCTGCAGGCTGCGGTCAAACTCGTCCAGCGTCTGCACAAACTCGCGAAGGTAATCTTTCGGCCTGTTGAAAGAGTAGCTTTCAACGAGGCTTTTTACCCGGTTGAAGCACCCGTTGACCCGATCTGTCAACGTTTGTTGCATAGTATAGCACATATTGCGAAGAGTTTCAAGAAGTTCGGCCCGGTCGCGGACGACAAGCTCTGCCGCTGCTGAAGGTGTGGGCGCTCGCAAATCCGCAACGAAGTCAGAAATGGTGAAATCGATTTCATGACCGACCGCGCTGACCACTGGAATGCGTGACGCGTGGATGGCGCGGGCGACAATCTCCTCGTTGAATGCCCAGAGGTCTTCCAGTGAACCCCCGCCACGACCCACAATGATAACATCCACGCGGCCGTAGCGATTCATGTCTCCGATGGCTTGCGCAATTTCCTCCGCCGAGCCTGGACCCTGCACACGAACAGGAAGCACAACGACTCCGATGGATGGGAAGCGGCGCTCCAGGACGCTCTTCATGTCATGCAGAGCTGCCCCCGATTCGGAGGTTATGATTCCGATGTTCTCAGGATACACCGGAATTGGTTTCCTGCGGCGAGGGTCGAACAAACCCTCGGCGGCAAGTTTCTGTTTCAGTTTTTCGAATGCAAGCTGCAATTCTCCGATACCCACCGGCTGCATCTTATCGACATCAATCTGATAATTGCCCTTCGGCGGATAAACGGTGATGGCTCCGCGAGCAATGACTTTCATTCCGTCTTCAGGCTTAAACAGGAGTGATTCCAGGTTGCTCTGCCACATCACGGCCGAGATTTGTGCCGCCTCGTCCTTCAACGTAAAATAAAGATGCCCCGACGTGTGCCGTCTGCAATTCGAAATCTCGCCTTGAATCCACACTTGCGGAAATGTCTCTTCAAGGTAGATTCTGATCTTCCTTGTAATTTCTGTAACGCTCAGGATCTTCCGTTCAGGACCAAGCATGAAGCCAAGTTAGCCATCCTTTGTTCGACATTCAAGATAAGGCAAATGCAGTCCATCGAAAATGCAGATGGACTCCATCGCAATGATTCTCTCTGGTTGATGGACTCCATCTACCAAAGAACGGTCAGACTTCTGGCTGGCTTTCTTGTCTTTCATTTCAGTCTTGCCTATATTGGCGAGCCCAAGCCTGGCAGACTTCAGAAGTCTGCCAACGAATACTCTCGTAGACTTCGGAAGTCCACACTGGAAGGAGAAAACATGACGGTCGACGTATTAGCCTTCGGTTCGCACCCTGACGACCTCGAACTTGCATGCGGCGGGACAATTGCAAAACTCGTGAAGCAAGGCCGCAAGGTCGCTATGGCAGATCTTACTCAAGGCGAACTTGGCACACGCGGGACAAAGGAGATCCGCGCCAAGGAAGCCCACAAAGCGGCTGATGTTCTTGGCGCTGTCACAAGGAGAAACCTTCATATCCCCGACGGCGATGTGCAAGTGACCAAGGAAAACATGATCAAGGTCATTTCGCTCATTCGCGAGGTTCAGCCAAAAATCCTGTTGCTTCCCCATTCGCTTGACAGGCATCCCGACCACTACCACACGCATCAACTGTGTAAGGAAGCCTGGTTTTACGCCGGTCTTATGAAAATCGAAACGAGGCTCGAGGGCAAGGTTCAAAAACCCTTCAGGCCAGACAACTTCTTTGAATTCATGCAATGGTACGAGTTTCAGCCGGCTTTCATCGTTGACATTTCGGATACCTGGGAAATTAAGCTTGAAGCGATTCGCGCACACGCTTCACAGCTTCACAACCCGAGCAGCAAGGAGCCCGAAACCCGCCTCACGAAACCTGAGTTTCTCGAAAACGTCGAAATCCGAGCCCGTAACTACGGCCGGAGGATCGGCACAAGGTATGGCGAGCCGTTCTTCTCCTACGTCCCCGTGGGCATACAAGACGTTTTCGACCTCGTGATGAACAAGGGATAAACGGCGCTATATGGCGGGTAGGTCGACCTACAAGCTGACGAGATTCGACACGCTCATATGACCAGAAAAGAAATCTCAGTTCGCGAACGACTCACGGCCGGTATTTCACCTGAGCTCTACGATAAAATTCGCCATTTGTGGATCAAGCATTCACAGGCGGAAGACGGAAGGAACGTGGATGGCCTCATTGAAACCTTGACGAAGGAATGTGTCTACGAAATTATTCCGACCGGTGAGCGCTGGGAAGGCCACGCCGGAGCACGCAATTTTTATCTCACGTTTCTTGGCGCTTTCCCGGATGTCAAGTTTAACCTCACGGACATCGTCATCGGCCCGCAAGGCGCCTTCGAAGTGGCCGACCTCACCGGTACGCATAAGGGCGTCTGGGCGGGAGTTCCACCCACGGGAAAGCAAGTGAACCTCAAGATTCTGATTTACTTTCCCTGGAACCCGACAAAAGAGAAATCCGACGGGGAAAAGTTTACTTCGACCGGATGGCCTTGATCACGCACTCCTGAACACGGTGCAACTGACACGCCAAACTCATCGTTGGCGCTAGATGTACTCACGTTATGCAAACACACCGAACAAAAACCGCTTGCCACTGAAAAGGAGCAACCCTCAATGAAAACCACGAACATCATGTTTTTTGCTGCCGCGTTACTGCTTTCGACCGTTGTCCTTAGCCTGAATCCGGATGTGCAGCAGGCTTATGCGTATCCGCCGGGAGTGGGAATACTCTCCAAGGCTAAGAATTGCCTTGCCTGCCACGCCAATAACGGACCGTGGACTGACGGAGAGAAAACCATCATAGACATCATCGAAAAGGATTCAAGGAAATCCTTCCGGCAGCCAGATGGCAGCTTCCTGCTTCAAGTCAAGCGGCATGAGTTGCTCACAGTTCGTACCGTCATTGGTTACAAGAAAAACGACACAAACGTTGCGCCGTACCGGAACGGATGGATCTATATCGATCCCACCACGATTGAATCGAGTTCACTCTCGAAGTTCGCACCGGGTTGGGACGTGAATCTTCAGGCATCGTGCCGACTTGTTGGCGACAATCTAGAAGGATTTGAAGGCTTTGACCTTTCGGTATTACCCATCACGATTCGCCCGTCAGACGCCGCACGCGATGGCCAGATAATTCTCCAGGGGATGCTGACACGGGGCGAATCTGTCAAGGGCAAAGGCAAGGAAGGTATGGTGGGGAACTACTTCGAGAGAACTGTCAAGCTCAAAGTCCTTGATTGATATTTTCACCTCCTTGGACAACCGGAGCACCAAGCCGGAGTGGTCGAGAGCAAGCGTGGCCTCTTGAATAGCGCTGTTGAATTGGACAACATATGCTGAAGGACATTCTTCGGACGTTAAGCACTTTAGGTGAAAGCCCTCCGACGATCGATGCTTCACGTTTTGGAGACCCACTGGCTCTTAAGACTCAATGGACTCCGGCAAAAGGTGGAGGAGCAAACTTTCGCACGCACAGGCTTATCGAGGTCGACGCCACCAGGATGGAATTTCGTGCCTCTCTCGGAGCAAAGATTTTTTATACAACTTTCATGGTCATGGGGATAGGCACCATCGTCGTGTTTGTCTTTGCCAGATCCACAATGGAGACTCCTCTGCTGGGCACAGAACTGCTGATTCCCATGTTTATCGGAGGACTTTTTGCCGCGGCGGGAGTTTTTATGTTGCACTTTGGGACCGCTCCTATCGTCTTTGACAAACTCAGCGGCTATTTCTGGAGGGGGCGCAAATCTCCCCAGGATGTGGCAGATGTGCGTTCGCTTAAACATGCAGCAGAACTCAGCCAGATCCATGCCTTACAACTTCTTGCAGAATATGTGCGAGGCAACAAGAGTTCTTACTACAGCTACGAGTTGAATCTCGTTTTGAAGGATGGCTCCCGCATCAATGTCATTGACCATGGCAATCAGACCAGACTCCGGGAAGATGCGAAAGCGCTTTCAGCATTTCTTGGCAAGCCTGTTTGGGACGCTACGTCGGGATCTTCATAATTTACTTCTTCATTCCCAACGGGTCTATCGACCCTTGGGTCGTAGACAGCATTCAATGTTGGATGTTGGATATTCTCTTGCGATTGCTCTTTTCTTTTTCTCCCTAAAAAAAATCGTACATTACGAACGACAAGACACACTGCACTGAAAGGAAAACACGATGACGAGGTTTGTTTATAAAGATAGAAAGAACTCTGTAGAGCTTGGCAAAGTTCCGCTCGAACAACGGTCCATGTTTGAATCGATGCGTGATACGATCACGAATCTGCTCATCCCCACCAGATGCCCGAAGCATGGCAGCAAGCCACGGGTGACGGTGATTCTCAGTGTTGAAAAATCCAGGTTCGGATGGGAAATTGGCAAGGCGTGTTGTTCCAACTACATTGACGTTGTGAAGCCCATAATCAGCAATAGATATAAATGATCCTTTCACCCCAACTCCAACGTCATTCCGCACATAGCAGGCGCAAATGTGCACCGCCGGACTGAATTGATCCGTTTGGATTATCTCAGACTTTTGGATACATTATTATTCAAATGCTCCGCCCACACCCAAACAAACTGCTTCGTCTTCAGAGAGTAGGCTTTGCCTTAAGCCACGTCTTTGCTTTGGTTTTTGGTTCAGGCATCCACTTTCATCAATCTCTCTTCCATGAACATGGTGTGGAACAAGGCCATGTGCACTCATTGGTGGTCCACGCGCACGGTATTCCGGCGTACCTCATCAATACACCAACAATAGAGCCACTGGATCAGGATGGTCATCGACACTCTGTTGCATCGGTTCAGCTCTCGGCCTTAGTCAGCCCCAACAAAACCTCATGGCATTACCTGCCTCACAGTCCATTCTCCGATCTCGGAATCTTGAATGGAATTCATGCACCGGACAGCCCGCTCGCCTGTCTTTCAATTCTCGCCGACCTTGCTCGACCACCTGCACTTGGAAACGTACCATCTGTCCGCTTAGGCCGTTCCCCGCCTTTGGCATAACCCTTTTTCTCTCTAGCTAATTCTAAACAGCTTTTTCTCTATCCCAGTCATTGGGATATCTCATTTTCAATTTCTTAGGAGCATAAATGTTTCCTTTCAGGACATTGATGTGGTCTCTCGGGATCACTTTATTTTACAGCACGTTTGTTTTCGCGCAGCAAGTCATTTCTCTGGACGAGGCTGTTCGTTTATTCAAGCAAAATAGTCTGGAGCGCATGCGAGCATTCCACGCGGCACAACTCAAGAAAGGTGAAGCTGCTTCCTTCAGCGCGTTCCCAAATCCAACAGTGAACGTCTACCGTGAAGATCTTTCTCGTGGACTGCCCACCTACGATGAGTTGACAGTCTCCATCCGTCAACAGATTGAGATCCTGGGTCAACCGTTTTTGAAGTGGAGTGCCGCATCGGCGGAAAGCGAAGCGGCTGAGTTGCAACTCCAGCACCAAGAACTTGTGCTGGTTCAACAGGTGAAGTCGAAATATGTCGATCTCCTTTTCCTCCAGCAGAAGCGTAGCACTGTAGAGGCAACGGCTCAAGCCGTTCAGCGTGCTTACAATGCAGCAAAGGCCCGCAAAGAAGAAGGCGCTCTCTCGGGGTTCGAGCTTCAACGGTTTTCTGTCGAGCTTGCAAAGTATCAAAAGGAGCTTTCAATTGTTGTAACGGAGTTACAAACTAAGCGGAGAGAATTCTTGACGGAAATACATCCGAACGCCCAGTGGGCGGAAGGCGACTTTGTGAATCTCATACTCTCAGATTCGCTTCAAGCTCAGCCTCTTTTCGTAACGATTTCGGAAGCTGAGTCGCTTGCGTTTTTCCATCGTAGAGATCTCCGCGCGGCAGCATTATCCGTTGATGCGGCAAGAAGCCGTTTAAGCGCCGCGCAAAGAGATCGTTTCCCGGCGCTTTTCCTTGAAGGTGGCCTCAAGCAACAAAGTGACGGCTCAAAAGGCTATGTGTTCGGCGGGTCTCTTTCGATACCCGTTTTCAGCTTGAACGGCGGAAACGTCCAGATTGCCGAAGCTCTTCATCTCGAAAGCGAAGTATCATCAGCCATTGCTCGTAGAAAAGTTTTGCTTGAAGTCCGCACGGCTTTTCGTTCCGCGGAAGCGTTGTGGTCTCGATGGAAAGACCTTCAAGCTGCGCCCAAAACGTCAACGCTGCTTGAAGTGGCGGTGTTCATCTACAACGAGGGAAAGCTTTCGCTCATCGAGCTTCTCGATGCAGCACGCGCATACAGCGAGGGCGAAACACTCCGCATAGAAACGTTAGCCGAGTACAATAAATCCTTATTCATTCTCGATACAGCGATCGAGGGTTATTTTTTCACAAGAAAGGGCGTAGATAAATGATACGTGCATTGGTTATCCTTTTTATCTCAATTACTTTTCTCGTTGGCTGCAATTTCAACGAAAAGCAAGATCAAGCAAGCGCAAGCAGTAACGGGGGTTCCGTAACGCTATGGACTCAAAAGACCGAGTTGTTTATGGAATATCCTGCACTCATTGTTGGCGAGAATGCTCGCTTTGCCGTTCATCTGACGTGGCTTGATAATTTCAAACCTGTTACGGAAGGTACCGTGCAGTTGATCTTTGAGCCGAAATCGGGTGAGCAGGTCACGGCAATGGCAGAGAAGCCAACCTCACCGGGAATTTTCCGCCCGTCGATCACCTTCCAGCAAGCGGGAACATACCACGTTTCGCTGATGGTAAGCGGCAAGGAGCGCGAGACGGTCATTGTCGGTAATCTTACCGTGTATGCGAACCGTGACGCCATACCGAAGGAAGAGGAGCAAAAGAGCGCCGAACAGCTTATTTCCTTTCTGAAGGAGCAACAGTGGAAGACTGAATTCCGAACGACCTCCGCCGTACGGAAACCGCTTAGTGGTTCTGTGCGTGCATCCGGCGAGATCGTCCCCAGGCTCAAATCCGAAGTGATCGTCTCTGCGCCATTTACCGGAACAATAGATCTCGAACAAAACGAGCAGATGCCTGTCGTCGGAACGAAAGTCTCAGCCGGTTGG
This sequence comes from Ignavibacteriales bacterium, assembly GCA_031406095.1. GTDB lineage: Bacteria > Bacteroidota > Ignavibacteria > UBA10030 > UBA10030 > JANOGR01. Next base: position 5,528 of record JANOGR010000160.1, on the reverse strand, counting down.
ATGCTTGCAACGTTATCGCCTTCGGCAGAGACCCCGGGTGGTGAAACTAACTTTGCGTCGCGCTATGTGGAAGCAGAAACCGAGCGCACACTGGCTGAAAAAGAGTACGAGCGTGCCAAGCGACTCTTTCTCAAGCAGGCGATTTCAGAAAAGTCCTTACAGGAAGCAGAAGTCGCTTTCAAGCGTGCGGAGGCCAGCTATCAGACAATGAGGAAGTCTGTAACGTCCGGGACAGAATCTTCGACTTCAAAGCACACAGAAGGAAGATACGACTTCACGCTCCGTTCCCCTATTGCCGGCACGGTCGTTGAAATGTTTATCGTGCCGGGCAAACAGGTGAAAGCAGGCGATCCATTGTTCCGCATCATCAACACTTCATCGGTATGGATCAAGGCGAACGTACCTGTTACAGAAGTTGGAAAACTCAACAACCCCAGACGGGCAAGTTTCCGTGTACCCGGCTTTGAGGAGATGTTTCAACTGCACGAGCGCAACGGACGTCTTGTTTCATTCGGCAGTGCCGTGGACGAGAAGAGCAGAACGATCCCTGTCATTTTCGAAATGACGAATCCAGATGGCAAACTACGCATCGGGATGTTTGCTGAAGTCTATATCAGCACTGGGAAAGGAATCTCCGTGCTCGCCATTCCTGAATCCGCGCTGATTGAAGAAGAAGGGAAGTACAGCGTGTATGTTCACGTCTCCGGTGAATCGTTCGCCAAACGGGACGTGGAAGTGGATGGACGGGACCAAGGATATGTGGGGATTCTCAAGGGCCTCTCCGAAGGCGAACGTGTTGTCACCTCCGGTGCGTATCAAGTCCGGCTTGCATCGCTTTCCACTCAACTCCCTGCTCACGGTCACGATCATTAAAGGAGAACTCTATGCTCGATAAAATCATCAAAGCCTCGCTCAAGAACCGCCTCCTCGTCATCATCACGGCAGCGGTGCTCTTGATTGTCGGCGTCATCACCGTGACGCAAATCCCTGTCGATGTCTTTCCTGACCTCACTGCGCCAACGGTCGTCATCCTCACCGAAGCGCACGGGATGGCGCCCGAAGAAGTGGAAACACTCGTTACGTTTTCCATCGAAACGTCCGTCAACGGCGCCACAGGAGTTCGCCGCGTCCGGTCATCCACCGCAATGGGTATTTCGATTGTGTGGGTAGAGTTCGATTGGGGAACGGATATCTTCATCGCACGGCAAATTGTGAACGAGAAGTTACAGCTCGTTACAGGTCAATTGCCCAAAGGTGTCGCTGCACCAGTCCTTGCCCCAATCTCTTCGATTATGGGTGAGATCATGCTCGTGAGTATTTCGAGTGACAGGCACTCCGAACTCGATGTTCGATCCGTTGCTGATTGGACGATTCGCAAAAGACTTCTCGCTGTCGCCGGTGTGTCGCAAGTGATCCCGATCGGCGGCGGGAAGAAGCAATATCAGGTGCTTGTCGATCCCGACAAACTTCTCGCTTTCGACGTAACCTTACAGGATGTCGTGGCTGCCGTTGAGAAGTCGAATCAGAACTCTTCAGGCGGCGTCTTTATGGAAAAGGGACAGGAATATCTGATCCGTGGACTTGGTCACGTCTATTCGGTTGACGACATCGGCAATGCCGTCGTTGCCGTTCATAAAAGCGTTCCGGTGCTCGTGCGTGACGTCGCGGATGTGAAGATCGATGCGGCAACCAAGATCGGAGACGCCTCCGTCAATGCCAAACCTGCCGTCGTTGTTTCGATTCAGAAGCAGCCCGGAGCGAACACGCTCGAACTCACGCATCGCATCGAACGAACACTCGATGAAATTCAAAAAACGCTTCCCGAAGGGATGCTCATCAACACGCACATTTTCCGACAGGCAGATTTTATCCAGGTCGCCATCGACAATATTGAAGACGTGCTGCGGGATGGGGCAATCCTCGTTGTCATCGTCCTCATCCTCTTTCTTGGCAACATTCGCACGACATTCATCTCCTTGACGGCAATGCCGCTCTCACTTATTTCCGCGGTCTTCGTGATGAAGTTCTTCGATATCACCATCAACACGATGACGCTCGGCGGAATGGCAATTGCTGTCGGCGCCGTTGTGGATGACGCCATTATCGACGTCGAAAACGTCTTCCGACGCTTGAAGGAAAACGCACACCTACGGGAGGCGGAGCGTAGGCCGTATCTTGATGTCATCTTCGATGCGTCACGCGAAATCCGCTCATCTATAGTCAATGCGACGCTCATCATCATCGTCGTCTTTCTGCCGCTCTTTTTCTTGAGCGGTGTGGAAGGAAGGCTTCTTCAACCGCTTGGCATCGCCTATATCGCATCCATCGGGGCATCGCTGATTGTGGCTCTCACCGTCACGCCGGCTCTCTGCGCGTACCTTCTGCCGAGGGCGAAGTTTATGCAAAAAGAAGGCGATAGCTTTGTCGTTCATCGTCTCAAGATGGCGTATGGAAAGACATTGGACATCGTCCTTGCCCGGCCAAAGACGGTGCTTCTCGTAGCGGTCGTTGCGCTTTTTCTCGCCGTCGGAATTCTCCCGTTCATGGGTCGCGCCTTTTTGCCGGAGTTCAACGAAGGATCTCTCACGATCAGCGTCCTCACAATACCCGGTACATCGCTCGACGAATCCAACAAGATCGGGAAGATGGTGGAAGAAATTCTTCTTTCGCATCCTGCAATCAAGTCCACGGCTCGTCGAACAGGTCGGGCAGAGCTTGATGAGCACGCACAGGGCGTAAATGCCGCAGAGCTCGATGCACGATTTGAGCTCGATGGTAAATCTAAAGAAGAAATGCTCGAAGAACTACGGAAGACGCTCTCCGTAGTTCCGGGGACCAACATCACCATTGGACAGCCGCTTGGTCACCGTATCGACCATATGCTTTCGGGAACTCGAGCCAATATTGCCGTGAAGATTTTCGGCACCGACCTGTACAAACTCCGCTCTATTGCGGAGCAAGTGCGAAAGGAGATGCAGAACATCGGAGGCGTGGTCGACCTCGCCGTTGAGCAGCAGATAGACGTACCGCAGATACGCATCAAGGCAAACCGTCTGACAATGGCGAAGTACGGCATGACGATAGCAGACTTTTCCGAAGCAATTGATGTGGCATTCAACGGTGAAGTCGTCTCGCAGGTGCTCGAAGGTCAACAGACGTTTGATCTGATGGTGCGCTTCAATGAGAATAACCGCGGCAGTATCGAGAAGATCAAACAGGCGCGGTTTGACACTCCAGCTGGTGTGAAGATACCGATTTCAGAACTTGCATCCATCAGTTCTGAAAAGGGCCCAAATACAATTAGCCGTGAGAACGTTCAGCGAAAGATTGTCGTGCAGGCAAACGTTGCCGGGCGTGACCTTCGAAGCGTCATCGAGGACATCCAAAAGACAGTAACAGCAAATGTCAACATGCCTGAAGGATTCTACGTAGAGTACGGCGGTCAATTTGAAAGCGAACAGGCGGCGACACGCATCATCGCCATCCTCAGTATCGCTGCCATCCTTGCCATTTACCTCATCCTGTACCTTGAGTTCAGATCCTTCAAGACGGCGCTCTTGATAATGGTGAACCTGCCGCTTGCGCTCATTGGCGGAATCGTTGCGGTCTTCTTTTCGAGCGGTATTATTAGCGTTGCGTCGCTGGTCGGGTTTATTACTCTCTTTGGGATTGCGACACGCAATGGTATTTTGATGATCTCTCACTACAACCATTTGATTGCGGAGGGGAAAGAATTCACACAGGCAATCCGGCAAGGCTCGATGGAGCGGTTAAGTCCCGTACTGATGACAGCGCTAGCAGCAGGCTTGGCTCTCATCCCGCTCGCACTTGCAGCGGATCAACCAGGGAGTGAAATTCAATCACCGATGGCAATTGTCATATTGGGCGGGTTGTTGAGTTCAACGGCGCTCAATATGATCGTCATCCCCGCTCTTTTCCTTCGGTATGGAAGATCAAGAGGTTCTCACGAATGAGCAACGGCCATCACCACAGCCACACCACGGTCGATCCTTCTTTGCTCTCGACAGAACTCGGCATTCGTACGCTCAAAATTTCTTTATTTGGTTTACTTGTCACGGCTCTTTTCCAGGTTGTAATCGTATGGGTGTCGGGGAGCGCTGCGCTCCTTGCCGATACCCTGCATAACTTCGCCGATGCGTTTACAAGCATTCCGCTCTGGATCGCTTTTCGCTTGAGCACAAGGAGGCCCAACCGGACGTTCACCTACGGTTACGGCAAGTCGGAAGATATCGCGGGGATTATTATTGTCCTTGTCATCGCGTTCAGTGCACTCCTTGCCGGGTATGAGTCTATCCAAAAGCTTATCCGGGCAGAAGAGGTACAGAATATCGGATGGGTCTTTGCTGCGTCAATTATCGGTTTTCTTGGGAATGAATTTGTCGCTCAATACCGGATCAAAACAGGCAAAGAGATTGGAAGTGCCGCCCTTGTTGCTGATGGGCAGCATTCACGGATCGATGGGCTGACGTCTCTTGCCGTTTTAGCGGCAGTAGTCGGCGTCTGGCTTGGCTTTCCCCAAGCGGATCCCATCATCGGCATCGGCATCAGTATTACGATCTTCGGCATTGTTTTCCACGTCGGGAGGGATGTCTTCAAAAGACTGATGGATGCGGTTGACGCGTCTCTGTTAGATGAGATCGAACACGGGACGCAACATGTGAGCGGTGTTGTGCGTGTGCACGATGTCAAAGCGCGTTGGGTCGGACACGAGCTCAATGTTGAATTGAGTATCGGCGTTGCAGAAACGCTGTCTGTTGGGGAAGGTCACAGGATCGCTGCCAGAGTACAGCACGAGCTTCTCCCTCACATCCCACATCTTGGGAACGTGGTCATTCACGTAGACCCTGCAAGTGAAATGGGCAGTGAAAGGCATTCCAGCCTTGGATAAAATTGGCACTGTTCCTGCATTCAACATTTTCCTAGCTGAGAAAGACGAATTCAAAGTGTAAGCCAATCGCCGATTTGCATTTTCTTTACGACTCCCAAGGACCATTGTTATCTTGGACGGTCTTCTCAATTCGACCGCGTTGAATATGGTTATCGTGCCCGTGCTGTTCATGAGATTTGGCAATGTGAAACCAAAATTCTAAATCAAGTTGAACAGGTATGAGAGTCCCAGGGCGTGCACATCTGCGCCTAGCACGGCAAACGGCCACAGGCCCTGTTGGTAAAGGAAAGTTTCGCAAAACCTGCAACAATCCGCCCCTAGTTCCTATTCTCAAGAACCCGCACTTGCAAATCCCGCTTATTTTCGCTAGTTTGGTGTTGGTATGAGATTTGCGGGAACGAAGGACCACTTTCAAAGGTTCTAACATCGTAATGAACAAAACAGCAAAAATAGTCTTCTCGTCGCTTCTGATACTCCTGTTCAGTTTTTTCAGCGTGGGCGTGCCCGTGGTCCAGTATCTCTGCCCTATGATGAGCAGCGAGAATCCCACCTGCGACATTTCCCCGGCCTCAAGCCCCGGCCAATTGACGATCTCGACAGAAACTCCGTCCTGCTGTGC
>JANOGR010000155.1:0-3615 GCA_031406095.1 Ignavibacteriales bacterium | reverse complement strand
CCTCGAAGAAGCCGACGGGGCTCAAGATATCGGTCAGATTTACGACGCTCTGGAAGCAGGAGCGCCTTCAGCATCGGGAAGTCCTCTTGACTGCTGGTATGATGGCAATCCGTCCGATGTTTACCGGAATACATTTGACAGGAATTCCTTTCCGAATAGTAATTCCAATAACGGAGTTCCCAGCCTTCTCGAGATGAAGAATTTTAGCAAGCGTTCGGCCCGTATGACGTTTTCTGTAAATGTGGGAAATAATGTCGCAAGGCCGATTACAAAGTTGTCGAAGTCGGTCGGCGCGTCGTCTTCGGATAATTCTCCACAAGTAGTGGACAATGCCATCTTCGTGAGTAAAGGGGACAGCATCTATGCTTTTCAACTCAACGGAAAAAGCAGTGTACCGGATACTACAGGACTGTTCTCTCAAGTTGGCGGACGGTTCCCCGTGGCGGCGAACGTCGCTCAGACACTCGCGCCGAGATATGTCCTTGGAGTGAAGGACAGTTCCGTATACGTATTCAGTCCAGTGGACGCCAATTCGGATTCCGTTTATGAGAGCATACTCGTGAGCGTCGTCAATCTGGGGAAGAGGATCACCACTCCGGTTTCAATCCATTTCATAACTTCATATCAGGCGCTTGTTGGAGACGGAGGGGGAAATGTCACTTCTGTGAATCTTTCACCGGCTGGCGTTGCATCGTCCGTGGCCGCGTCATCGGCGCTCATTCAATCGCTCATCAGCGGCAACGGAACCTGGTATGCGATGTCGTCTGAAAGAATCTACAAGCAATCTGGCGAAAGGTACAATTTTACATCACCCGCATCCGGATTCTCAGCAGGGTCGGCTCAATTCATTGCGGTCGTCGATACTGTCGGCAGAAGCATTTTGTTTCTAGATCCGAATCTCACTCTTCTGAAAATTGTTTCGATCGCATCATACAAGGGACCGGTGACGCGGCCCGTTATCGCAGATGTTAACCGGGACGGGAATCAGGAAGTGCTGATGACGGCAGGAAATATGCTTCTCGCCTTCAATAAGTCCGGATTTCTTCTTGACGGATTTCCGTCGCGCTTGCGAGAAGGCACCAATCGAACGTCTTCTCTTGTCCTGCGGGATATGAATGGAGACGACGACATTGACATCGTTCTGGTTACCGACCGGGGCGTTGTCCAGGTGGTCAACTCGAAAGGCAAAGTGTTGGATGATTTGTCCGTGGACGTGGGAGAAAAGGTGACCACTTCGCCGCTGCTCTTTTCAAGCTCCGGCTCGATTGGCTTCCATGTTGCAACTGAAAGCGGCCTTCTGCGTGCGTGGGAGTACACGTCAACCTACAACGGAATCAACACCCTTTGGCAGGGTTTCTCCAAAGACGCCGGACACTCGAATTTCGCTGTTCCCTATTCGGGCACCATCTCGGTGTTGTCCGCATCTTTCCTGCCTCGAGATCGGGTTTATAACTGGCCAAACCCGGTTTATGGCAACACAACAAACGTGCGCTATTATGTTTCAGAAAATGCTGACGTTTCGATCAGGATCTTCGACCTGGCCGGTGCTCAGGTTGCGGAGATTTTGGGCAAGGCCCAGGCCGGCGTCGACGGCGAAGTACCATGGGATGTGAGCAACATCCAGAGCGGGATTTATCTTGCCCGCATCGAGGCCGTGGGCTCCTCCAAAACCGATGTAGCAGTGATCAAGATTGCAGTGGTGAAGTAACGTGAAGACGGGTTTTCTTGGAGCATTCAGCGTAGTGTTTTATCTGGGATGCGAGAGAGATACTCAGCTGCTTTCGGTTGACACGACAATCGGTTATAAAGTCCAGGGAACGGTGACAGATCGGATTGGGAACCCTGTTGTCGGAGTGAATGTGAGCGTGCGGTATGACTATGAGCTCGTGGATCGCAACCCTGCCCCGCCGAAGGATTTCACTGTGACAGATTCGACCAAAACAGTGTCTGTCGTTGTGAGAAATCGCTCAGACCAAACAATTCGTACGATTTTCTTGGGAACCCTCCCATCGGGAAATCACACTTACGATTGGGACATGAAAGACGCATTCGGCAACAACCCGCCCGCAAGCAAGTACGCTGTGCACTATCTCGTCGACGGCGTTTCGCAGAAATCGTACTCCGTGACGGTGAGTGGGACAATCGTTGCGCTCACGGACGTCCAGGGCCAATACACGATTCCCGACGACAACCTGCCTATCGGTTTCTATCCCGTCCCGCTCTATTCCTTCGATAAGAGTATTTACTATGGAAACCATCGCATCGTCCCTTCTGTGAGACTCGCCTTCGTGACCACTGCTCGCACACGAGAAGTCGTCGTCAACGTCTCCAAGGATGTTGTAAAAAAAGTTGACATCGTTCTGGATTGAATCTGTGAACAGGTTCTTCTTTGTTTTCATTCTGGTCTCCGCGTTCATCATGCCGCTTGTGGGCCAGGAGAACAGTTTCTTCCATCCGGAGCTGGATTGGTTCACGATTGAAACTGAGCATTTCCTCGTCCATTACCACAACGGGTCAGAACGGACGGCGAAGGAAGTCGCACGGATTGCAGAACAGGTATACCATCCCATCACACAGCTCTACCAGCACAACCCCGACCAAAAGGTCAGTTTCGTTATTCGTGACCACGACGATTACTCCAACGGCGCAGCGTATTTCTACGATAACAAGATTGAAATCTGGGCACCGTCTCTCGATTTCGAGCTGAGAGGAACGCATCCCTGGCTTTTGAATGTGGTGACACACGAGTTTACGCACATCGTCCAGATTCAAACCACGATGAAGCTCGGCAGAAAATTTCCCGGCGTGTATTTCCAGTGGCTGGGATATGAATCGGAGCGAAGGCCCGATGTGTTGTACGGTTATCCCAATGTGATTGCGTCGTACCCGATTTCTGCTTTCGTTGTGCCAGGCTGGTTTGCGGAAGGCGTCGCCCAATATAGCCTCCCCGAGAAGCAATACGATTACTGGGATTCTCACAGGGATATGATCCTGCGCATGTACATGCTGGACGGCAATCCGCTTTCGTGGGAAGAAATGGCAGTGTTTGGCAAAACGAGCCTTGGAAATGAGTCCTCGTATAATGCCGGTTTTTCGGTTGTTCAGTTCATCGCTGAAAACTATGGCCCGGACAAGCTGAGAATAATCTCCGAACGACTTTCGTCTCTTCCCAGAATCACGATCGATGGAGCGATTGAGGATGCCGTCGGAAAATCGGGTGAGGCATTGTATGAGGAATGGAAACGGGCAAAATCGTTTCAGTATCGGAGTTATGTTGCAGAGGTTCTCGCACACAATATCGAAGGCGACGTTATTGAAACGGAAGGGTTCGGCAACTTCTATCCACAGTTTTCTCCCGACGGCTCTAAACTCGCCTATGTGTCGAACAAAGGGAATGATTATTTCTCGCCGAGCACTGTCTATATCTACGACCTCCAGACAAAGGCAAAGAAAAGTATTGTCGGAAGCGTCAGATCAACACTTTCTTTTTCACCGGACGGCCGGTTTCTCTACTACGCAAAATCGAGCCGGAAAAACCCTCATTGGTCCCGCTTTTACGATTTGTACCGTTACGATATCGCGGAGGAAGAGGAGACCCGAATGACAAACGGTTGG
>JANOGR010000152.1:0-4928 GCA_031406095.1 Ignavibacteriales bacterium | reverse complement strand
AACCCAGGTCGAACACCAACCGCGTATCAGAGTAAAGCCCCGCAGTCCCAACGGTTAGTGTCGCTCCATCGAAAAGAACCTTCACCACATGAGTGGGCGAGACCACCCCGAATGCGCCTGAAACGTTTATAACCGCGTTTTCAAAAACGCACTCGCTGTTTGGACCAAGGTTGAAAAAATTATCGACGGCGGTGCCTACATTGAATGTTGTTCCATTGCTCACCCGCAGCTTTCCATTCATCGTCAAATTGCCGTTTTGACCCTTGACCACGAGTTTGGGATTGGCAAGGACCAAAGCAGCTGTGGAGGGAATGGTCGGGGAAGCTGTCGTGAAGAGCACAGTCTCCAGAGGAAAGTTGCCGGATAGTTTGGCCGTACCCTTCACGAGATTCAAAAATCCATTTGTGCTCAGGTCTTGTACGGTGAGGTTATCGGGTTCGATGAGCACTGAGGCAGTTGAAGTCGCGGTGTTCACTGTTATCGAGGTGATATCCGTGATTCCAGAGCCGGCGAGTCTTTGATCTCCCGTTCCATTAAATTCTATTTTCGCACCAGCGACACCTCCGTTCGTGCTGAGGTCCAGCGTGCCATCGTTGACGAGATTTCTACCGATGACCAGATCGTGATTCGCAGTTCCGGTGGCGTTCGAGGTTAATGCCGCTCCATTGCTTACAATAAGATCCTTCTCCACAGTTAAACGCCGATTTGCGACAGGGTCGAAATGCACAGAAGCACCCTGTTCCAAAGCCAGATTCTTAACGGTAGCATCTTGATCGATAACGAGTGCATCTCCTGTCCGAACGACAAGGTTAACGCCTGAGCCAAGTATACCACCAATCAATGTCGCTACATCACTCAAATTCCCGCCCCCCGTTCCATTGGAGGTCACGCTTCCTTCCGACACGAGCTCAATATTATCGATGGCGGCAGGAGGATTGCTATCAAAACCACTGAAATTTCGCCAACTGAACACGAGACGCTTTGTCGTTCCCGCGGCTGATATCGGAATGACAATCTCATACGCGTCATACGTACCATCGTAATCGGAGAACGGGCTTTGCCATACTGCACCTGATGACAAAGGCACTCCGGCGACCGGTGTGGTTTCCGTGGATACAAGGAAGACTTTCATGGCAGCATAGAAATTGAAAGTGGCACGCTCCTTGAAATAAAAGCGCAGGACAATCATCGTCTGGCCAAGGGGGAAATCTACATCGCGGTAAAAGTGGGAAACCTGATTGAAATTGAAATTGTAGTAGTTCGAATAACCAAGATCGTCCGATATGTATGCCCCCCGCAAACCTCCGTTCTTTGTCGCTGTCCCCACCCTCCAGCTGTTCCCAACGTCGTTAACAACCGTCCATCCGTTATCGGCGAATGTCGGCCCGTTTTCGAACCCTCCCTCTGCGGCTGGATTGATCAGTACGGTTTGTGCGAAGAGAGGAACTGCGCAAAGCACCATCAGCACCAGAATCGTAAGAGCCTTCATATGTAGCCCGGCGAGGGCTATTTTCGGATGCCCTCCAACAACGTGCTCAACGAGCTCTGTGAGTCGTCTGGTGCCGGACCACTTCCGATAGTTATTCGCCATGGCGATACCTTTCTTTTCCTGCGGTGATTGCCTGCCGAGCACGCGTATCACCCCCGCCATAAGCGCAAGGTGTGCCCAGACGTAGGGGCGGAGAATGTTCTGGTTCTCCACGAGCATGATGAAGCCCAGCGCGAACCCCCAGAACAGCGCGATATAGTAATCCTTGTCCCCGCCGTCAGGCCCCTTTTTCAGCAGGGGACGGCATAACTGGAAGAGATAAATGCAGAAAACGACGAATCCGATCACTCCCGATGCGGCAAGTACCTCGAGGGGAACGTTTATGCCCTCGAACGGCTTGACCTGGTCGTTGGATGTGATGTTGGTAAGATGGGTGTTCGCAATCCACGGCGCGATGCCGCCCAGCGATACTCCGATCACCGGGTTCTTCTGGAATACCTCGAACGTCTTCTCCATCGCCTGTATGCGGATCTTGAACGAATTGCCCTTGGTGATGTCTTTCTCCATCCACCCCGTGTCATTGAGGTAGAGCGCATACCCAACGTCCTTCTTCACCTGACGCAGGCGTATATCCATGATCATCAGCACGGAGGCCGCAACGAAAAGCGGCACCGCGAACGACATCGCGAGATGAAGCCCGAGCCTTCTCTCCCTGATCCACCGCACTATGACGTAGGCCATGAATCCGGCGAGGAAGACGAGGAATATGAGAATGCCCATGCGCGACGAGCAAACCATGAGCGCGGTCACGTCAACGGCGAGCATGGTGTAGAAGAGCCATTGAGGAATACCCATGAGCTTTCCCCGTGCGAGCAGAATCAGCATCGCCGGTATCCCGAACAGCAGGTACGTCGCGAAAAAGGACGGTTCGTACGTGAAAGCGTTCACCCGCGGCAGAACATTGGGTACCCACCATTGGCCGACTTCGATGGGCTGCAGACCGATCTGGGGCGTGATGTATTGAACGATCCCCAAAAGCGACAGCGCAAAGAAACTCAAGAGATACAACCGGATAAAGTCTTTAATGTTGTCTCGATTCATGAAGTTGACCACAAAAAAGATGGTCGAGACATTCAGCAGCAGCCACACGCCGTACCCGACATTTCGGATAACGAGCGGCGAATTCGGAATAAACGCGAGCATCATGATCGTCCAGATGCCAAGGAATAAGAATCCCTCGGGAAGGATGAGTTCCTTCTGCCTGATCCACCGGTACAGGGTCAGCCCGGAGCCGAAAAGCACGAAGAGGTATACCGCCCTGATTGTAAAGCCCATCACCTTGATATTGCCGACAAGATCGAACGACGAGATCAGGAAGATCGCGAATACGGTCGCGAGTACCGTTACATCCAACAACGATTTCTTCTTCATTTCATCCTCCATTGTAATATTACCATGATACTGGCTTCTCGATAAGTTGTTGGTCGGCGACCTTCGCCGCATCGATTCCTTTTTGCACCCATCGATAACGATCTGACGATGCGCTGGTTAGTTTACATGTCGGTCCACCGTTTTCCCCATCACGCCTTTGATCCTCGCCAATGTAGTCCGGTAATCAGCATTCTCGGGATGCCGCTCAACAGTCAGCTCGTAGAGTTGCACGAGTCGGTCCGTCAGATTCATTGAGCTGTACATGAAACTGAGATTTCCAATATCAGCAGGGTTATCCCAGTTGTACCCTCCAGACATTGCATTCTCCAATTCGACCATTCCCTCCTCGTACCTTTTTTGACTTGCCAATGCAAGTCCCAGCACCCAACGGGCTCTTGCATTGAGTTCGTTGAGTGCAAGTGCCTCCCGGAAGAGCTGCAGACCCCGTTCTCCCTCTCCGCGCTGGAGATAGGTCACCCCGAGCTCTTGATATCCTTCCGGCCTCGCCGGTGCAAGCGCAATTGCTTTTCGCAACACCCGTTCGGCTTTAGCGAGGTACGTCGGATCCGTCAGGCCCAGGTCATTGCAGAGTTTTCCCAGGCGAATCAGAATTCGCGGATCAGTAGATTCGCCCAAGACAATCGGGCTGAAATGCTGCTCAATGCGCCGAACGACATTCGCCCATTCCTTTTGTTTCGATTTTCCGGAATTAATCAAAGCTTCCATCATCGCTGTCGTTGCTTCAGCTGTCGGGAATCCACCCGATTCTACCATTTGTTCGAATATCGCCATTGCTTGCCGCGGATTGTTCGCATCATACCCCGTCCTCCCAAGTCGGGCAGTCGTGTATGGTATCCAGTTGGCGTAGACAATGAGAAACGCTGTCAGAATTCCACCGCCGACAAGGAACATCGACCTGGGCGATTTCACCATCGTTGTTCCTGATGCCCGCGATTTCTTCCATTCTTTCAAATCCGCAACCCACTTGTCTTCATTCGGAAGAAATGTCACAAACGCCAGCGAAGAGAAAAACATCAGATAGCTTGTCGGCATGTCGAACAAAAAGAGATTCTGGACGACATACGCCAACCCCAGCATGATGACACATACTGGAAGGAGTCGTTCGGTGGATGAAACGCGCGTCCGTATGAATCGCATCAAACCGAGAAAACCAAAGAAGAGGATCGATACGTACGCGATCAACCCCATCGCGCCCGTCTGGACAATAATCTCCGCAATCTTGTTGTGTGCGCGATCGAACCACGTCCCTTCGTAGTACAAGTGCTCCGGATTAAAATGCCGATTGTAGGCGATCTTGAAATTCTCCTGGCCCCAGCCGAGGACCGGCCTTTCCCTGAAGGCCTCCCAGGACACCCGAAGCGCAATGAGCCGGGTCCTTGCCATGGCTGCATCAGGTGAGATTGTTGCCATACGCTGGAGCGCATACGGAAATTTCTTCAGATGAGGGGAATCCTTGAGGGAGAGGATGACTCCGAAGAAAGCTATGACGACGAGGAAGGATCCACCGAGGGCAACTCTTGCCTTCAGGTTCTTCACCACATAGACTGCGGTGAGAACTATCCCCACGGCCCCCGCGACAAGAAATCCGATCTGGGCCCCGCGCACGGCAGTAAGTGTCAGAAGAATCAGGTTCACAACAGATCCACAAACACCAAACGCTCTCCAGGCGCGGGATTTCTGAAGCAGAACAATGAACAATCCGAAAAAAATCTGAAAGATTGCGTAGGTCGCAAGGAAGGATTGATGGCCGAGCGTTGATCCCGGTTGAACGGACGTTGGCTCCACAACCGGGAACAAGCGGAGGGCCGGGTATATCTGGGCAAGTGCGTACCAAGCAACAATGAAGCTTACAAGAAGCGACCCCCCGAAGAACCGCGCCCATTCTTCTTTACTTGTGAGAAAACCGCTCAGGATGACGAACAAGGCAATGCCATGAAGAATGCCGAACGCGCCTTCCATGCGTTCCAGGTCTCCCCAGAAACTTCGG
>JANOGR010000118.1:0-10112 GCA_031406095.1 Ignavibacteriales bacterium | reverse complement strand
CGCAAATTAACGCTGCCATCACCGGATCCGGCTCTGTTCCCCCGCGGGCATTCCGAAGCGTTGCGATGTGGTCTATATTGATAGCGAGTCTCATGTTTTGCAATCTTTCTTTCCGACTGAATATAATCAATTTCTCCTTTCTTGTTGGCTGCTGAAATGACCTTTCCAGAAGCAGACCCCACCTGAATCCTCCCCTAAGAGGGGAGGAGTTGTCACTTTCTGAAAAGAATTCAATAACCCCTCTCCTTCACGCTTTTTGTGTCCCGTGTTGTTTACGGGATTAGGAGAGGGCGAGGGTGAGGTCTGCTTTACAACTGCCTATTTTTGAAACTTTCCGCCTTTCAAGGCGTAATTTTGTATACCATTCCAAGACTTCGAGGCACACCATGAAAATCCGTAGAATCATTCCATTCCTCGCACTCTCCGCACTCGGCTCGACCATTAGCTTCGCTCAAAAGAAAAACGAGGAACCGCGGGAAACTCGTTTTGAAGAAGTCGGAAACCGCGTGGGAACTGAAATAGAACAGTTCGTTACAAGAATTGCCAGAATTGTTGACCCTGGTGTTGACGGTTTGTTCGACGACGATTCGCTCCCATCAAAAAGGAAACGGAGAACGGTTTCTGCAGACCTCGAATCCGAGAGCAACACGTTCACGTACGAAGGCAACAAGACCATCGAGGAATCGCAAACCCTTAACGGCAACATCGTCGTGAAGGGGGGCGACCTCACCATCCTTGGAACCATTGACGGCGACGTTCTCGTTGTGGGGGGAACGCTGCACGTGAAGGACGGCGGACACATCACCGGCAACGCCCGGGTGATCAGCGGCGATGTCATTCGCGAAGGCGGCGGCAAGATCGACGGTTACGTTGACAAGAGTCGCGCCTCGACAGCAGGCTATCGAGAAGACACCCGGAAATTCACGCGCCCCGGCACTTCCTTCAGCGCTCCCTGGTTGACCGAGACGAGCTCACTGGAAAACTTCATTTTCCGTTACAACCGTGTCGAAGGTATTTTCCTGGGGCTGGGCTCAGAGAAAAAATACTACTGGGACGGCCGGAAAAAATTCAACGCGTACGGCTCGTTGGGCTGGGGATTCAAGTCGCATGCCTGGCGGTACAATGTTGGGCTGGCGCGCCAGTTTCCACTGCGCAACACTGATGGCGACGAGATGCTCGAGATTGGCGTCGAAGGCTACAACCTCACCGACTCGAAAGACCAGTGGATCATCGGCGTTCACGAGAACACAGCGGCTGCGATGTTGATTCATGAAGATTACCGCGACTACTTCGCCCGAAATGGCTTCGAGGGCCACATCGCGTACTACACTCAGCAGGATTATCTCTCTTCCCAACTGAAGATCGCCTTTTTGGCGGACAATTATGAATCGATGTCGAACAATACGGAATGGTCGATATTCGGCGGCGACAAAGTCTTCCGGTTGAATCCTCCCATCAATGACGGCATTATGCGGAGTGTTATCACATCCGGCGGGTTCAGCACAAATTCGAAAACGTTGAGGGGGCCCGAAGGTTGGAATATCACCGGCTCGATGGAATTTACGGACAAGGGCCTTGGCGGCGATTTTCACTTTGGACAATACCTGATCGATATACGCCGCTACCAGCCCATCAGTCTGTATGATAATCTGAACCTCAGAATTAGGGCGGGAACCTCCGAAGGCGACGTGCCTCTTCAGAAACAGTTTGAAATCGGCGGCTTGAGTTCCTTGCATGCGCTTCCGTTCAAGTCCGAGGCTGGGAACCGAATGCTTCTGGCGAACGCTGAATACATCCTCAATGGAGATTTTCTGAATGAAATCGAGTTCTGGCCAAGTTGGCTCATGCGGCGCATCAACATTTTGTTCATGGCTGATGCAGGGCTCACTCGCACGGCGCCCGCTTCTGATTCATGGAACGAAGGTTTCAAGGGGATCACCTGGGGAGAATTCAAGACCGACCTCGGCGTGGGTGTGGCCAGCCGGAGCGGATCCTTCAGGCTTGCCGTTGTTTGGAGGACAGATGCAAAAGAGCCAGCTCGGTTCATCTTTCGATTCAACAGGCCGTTCTAGAAATACTCGTCCATAAAACACAAAAGGGCGACCACATGGTCGCCCTTTCTGTTTAAAACCTTAAAGGAAGTTTTACTTCTTGAATTTCGTCTTCATGAGCGCATCGATGAGCCTCTTTTTATTGGCCTTAGAAATCTCGCGCCCGTAAATCGGAAAACCTTCGACTCCGCGTGCAACCTTGCGTAACTCGTGCACCGTCATGCCGTCCAGTTTTTCAAAGTATTTCTGCTCATCGGCGCTCAACCCTTCCGGCATGCTGTATTCCTCTTCCGGAACCTCTTCCTCTATTTCCGTCTCTCGGACCACGCCCCCTCCCAGGATTTGCTCGACTTCTTCGCGCGTGCGTGAGCTCTTGGCGTACAACAATTCCTCGATTCCCTCTGCGGGCCGGGGAATAACATGTTTGGAAATCAGCTGGCTCACGCGTTGCGCCGCCGCTGCTCCCGCCTCCACGGCAGAACGCACGGCTGCCGTGTCTCCCACAATTTTCACGGTGATCATCGCGGGGTCTGTTCGTTCCTTGCCGACAAGGACAACATTTGAGTTTTTGACCATCGCATCCGCAGCCTCGATTGCCCCAATGAGGCCCTTGGTTTCAACGAGACCGAGTGCGTAGTCAATCATAAGATTGGACTTCGAAAACCCTCCGAAGGCCCCGGGTATTTCCCGGGAGTTTTCGGAAGGTCAATTGAGGATTTACTTTTGCGCAGGCCGCTTCGGAAGAATCATCTCAACATCGCTGTGCGGACGCGGGATCACGTGCACGGACACGAGCTCGCCAACACGCTGCGCCGCCGCCGCACCTGCGTCCGTTGCTGCTTTCACTGCTCCCACATCTCCGCGCACCATCACCGTCACATACCCGCCGCCAATTTGCTCTTTGCCTATGAGGGTGACCTTGGCTGCCTTCACCATGGCATCCGCCGCCTCTATAGCGCCGACGAGGCCTTTGGTTTCAACCATGCCGAGGGCGTCAAGCGAGATGTCAGACATTGAGATTCTCCTTAAAGTGAAAGTTCAAACCCTGAGGTCGATTTCCGTAAAACTTCGAGGCCAATATAAAGAATGACCTCCTGAATGTCAACACCGTGCTCCCGAATCACGGTGGCATGCTCTCATCTTGATTTCCGCAGGATTTTTCGGTAAATGACACAGGCCGTTCTCCCGATACCTTGCCCAGGATGAAATCAAGAACTTTTTGCGCATTCATGATCATGACAGCGACCCTCAAAGCACAGTTGGCCGTCGAATTTTTCAATTCCTACGATAGTTTCAAAGCGAGGGATATTACCTCGCGGCGGTTTACACAGACCGACCTTTTTCAATGGCTGAAGCCGTTCGAAGAACAAAAACTCTTCCAGAAATCGGAGGTTGGGAAGTCGGCTGAAGGCCGGACGATCTACCTGCTCACGCTTGGCGCAGGAACAACGAAGGTCCTTCTGTGGTCGCAAATGCACGGCGACGAGCCTACTGCAACGATGGCACTCGTTGATATGCTGAGTTTCATGTCTCGAAATCCGGGCCATCCAGCTGTCGTTTCCATCCGCGAAAAACTCTCATTGCTGATCGTGCCGATGCTCAACCCGGACGGAGCGGAGCGATTCCAACGCCGTTCTGCACAACAGATTGACCTCAACCGTGATGCACTGCGACTTGAGACTCCGGAAGCCCGCGTTCTGAAAGATATTCAGCAGCAATACGAGCCCGAATTCGCTTTTAACTTGCACGATCAGGACCCGCGATACACAGTGGGAGAATCAAAAAAGGTCACCGCGATTGCCTTGCTTGCACCGGCTATGAATGAAGCCAGGTCCGATAATGAAGTCCGCACCCGGGCAAAAAAAGTCGCCGCAACAGTATCCGGTGTCCTGCACCATTTCATTCCCGGACATGTCGCCAAGTACGATGACACGTTTGAGCCTCGTGCATTCGGAGACAATATCCAGAAGTGGGGAACGAGCACGGTCCTCATTGAATCCGGCGGATGGCCGGATGACAGGGACAAGATGTTTCTGAGAAAACTGAACTATGTGTGCCTGCTCACGACTCTCTCAGCCATCGCGGACGGGTCTTTTGCAGAAGCAGATCTCTCCGCCTACGAGAATCTTCCCTTCAACACCAAGAATCTGTATGACCTCATCATCAGAAATGCACAACTCAAATCGCATGGCTCTATCCCTGCCGCAAAAGTCGACATTGGGTTCAACATCGAAGAACAGCTGGATGCTTCAACAAAAAAGATCCAACTGATAGCAAAGGTTGTTGACATCGGTGATTTAAGTACATTTGCCGCTTTTGAAGACATAGAAGGAGGGAGCGCTTTGCTTGACGTTGACAGGATTCAGCTCGACCGTGTGATTCCCTATTCCGAACTGAAGTCGTTCATTCAGAAGCGGTAATGGTTCCCGACTCAAGTGAGAGTTGCTCTCATGATTGATTTTTTGTAAGTTCCCAAAAGACCAACTGCATCCGTCGCCACGGGTTATTCCTGTACGGGCGGAACTCATGACATCACTTCTACGTTAACAATGCGGGTCGTTTTGCCCGTATCGTGAGTGGGGTGTTGTGTGCGGGAGAGAAAACGACCATGATTCCCATTCTGCTCGCAACTCTGACGCGGGCCACAAAGCAGAGACACAAAGAATTCGAAGCGGAAGCTCTTCCGCACATGGATATTCTGTACAGCTTTGCGCTTCGGACGGCCGGGAACGAGGACGACGCGAAGGACCTGCTTCAGGAAACATACCTGAAAGCATACCGGTTCTGGGACAGGTACGAAAAGGGCACGAACATCCGTGCCTGGCTCTTCCGCATCATGAAGAACTCGTACATCAACCGTTACCGGAAGGAAACGCGTGAACCCCACACTGTCGATTATTCCGATATCGAAAACTTTTATGATTCCATCAGGGCTGAATCGACCGACACGAATGACCTCCAGGAAAAGCTTTTTGGCGGCCTGCTCGGAGATCAGGTTACGAAGGCGTTGGAGAGACTGCCTGAAGATTTCCGGACGGTCGTCATCCTTTGCGACATTGAAGGTTTAACGTATGAGGAAATTGCGGAGTTTATCGACCGACCGATCGGCACCGTTCGCTCGCGTTTGCACCGGGGCCGAAAATTATTGCAGACTTCGCTTTTTGAGTACGCAAAACAGCGTGGACTGATCCCGCACGACTAGAAGTTTTTTTCATTGAACGAGGATTTGAACTGTGACTTGTGATGAAGTTTTAGAACATCTCGGGTTGGCTCTTGACGGCTCGTTCTCCGGCCGTATCCGGGAAGAGTTTTTCAGCCACATCTCGGTGTGCGCGCGATGCCGCCGCGAGTTCGAGCTTGAGACCGTCGCGCGACAGCTGGTCCGAAAATCTGTCAAACATATTGTCACACCTCATGCTGTTCGCAATTCTGTTCTCGGGTCACTCCGCGAAGAGTTTGCCCAAGCTGATGAACGTGTTACGTGGGCGGAGCGCTTTTTCGGCAGGAGGTTCTTCCCGTCTCTTGTGACTGCTCTCGGTGTCATCGCTCTGATTTATTACTTCGCCCCGCTGGAACCGTCCGGCTCCCGGCTGGCCGTCCATACCGCCTCTAACGATGTCATCTTTCAATTGTTGGAGAATTTCACAAGGATCAGGGAGGGTCAACTGAAGCCCAAGACCGTCGCTTGTGATGCAGCGGTGATTAAATCGTATTTCAGGAAGAACGGACACGATTTCGCGGCAAACACCAAAGTCATCGATGACTGTGACTGGTATGGAGCGATGGTATCAGAGTTTGGCGGCGTAAAACTCGCGCATGTTGTCTACTATACGGGCGATGACGTTACGTATGTGTACGAAGTGAAGAAGGTAGAAGCGCTGGAAGGTGCGTCGCTCTCGATGCCGCCGGCAGCAAAGCAAGCGTTAGCCGAGAAAGGGGTTTATACTGACCCTCTCCATCCGGGTTGTAACGTGGTGGTCTGGACTGCAAACGAAACCCTCTGCGCGGCAGTCTCAACGATGAAGAAAGACAAGTTGCTCGCGTTCGTTTCCCAGCCCTGATCTAAATTCCAACCCACAACCGCTCCGCAAGCCCTCTCGGCAGCCCTGCATCCATGATTTTTTGAGATGCGAGCTTTATGTTGTACTCGGTTCGAATGTTCTGATATTCCCAGCGTTCAGTGTCGAACACTCCAAAGCTGAGTTTCGGGTTCCCGTCACGCGGCTGACCTATGCTTCCCACATTGATAATGTACCTCGCACCTCGCTGAATCTGTTTCACTTTCCCCGTTTCCCCGAAAACGACAGGGGCATGCGTGTGGCCGATGAAGCAGATTTCCCTGTCAAAACACCTGAACGCTAATGTTGCATCATGTTCTGTGAGAATGTACTCCCACTCGCCGGGATTGCACGGCGTTGCATGCACAAAAAAAATCTGCGGCTGTTCGTGGGTCATAACAAGGCCCGCCAGATACGTTTTGTTCTCCTTGGTGAGCGTCTTGTTCGTCCAAACGGCAGAGAGACGCGCATTCGTGGTGAAGCTCTCTGCTATTGCAGGGTCGCATGCCGCCGCGTCGTGATTTCCCATGAGAATAACGCCGCACCTCTGCCGCACAAGGTCCACACACTCGTTTGGGTTTGCACCGTAGCCCACCACATCCCCCAAACAAATCACCTCGTCGGCACGGATTTCGTCGATCAGCTCGATTGCCCTGGTCAGCCCTTCAAGGTTTGCATGGATGTCGGATATGATGGCGAGGCGCATTTGGCTATCTTCGCTCGGGGCGTTGGCCGCTACGTCTTTTGCTGTTTTTTCTTTGCCGCAGGGAACAAGACGTTGTTCAGGATGAGTCGATAGCCGGGCGAGTTCTTGTGCAAAGAAAGGTCTGTCGGAGGGTCTCCGACGGCATGCTGGTAATCCTCGGGGTCATGGCCCGCATACCAGGTGAATGTTCCTCTCCCGAGGTTTCCGTGAATGTATTTTGCCTCTTCCGTCCCTTCCCGCTCGGCCAGGAGAATAATCGTTCTTTTCACGAGGCTCTTGCGAAATGCCGTCGTTTGCCCCATGAATCCCTTGATAACTGAAACATGATCCTGTGTCAGCATGGTCGGAACCGGGTCGTGCTTTGCCGAGAATTCAAACAGAGTGAAGTAGTCGGTGTTTTGATCTCTGAACGGCGGCGGGTCGCTGGAGGGGTTGTCGATGTCCGAGTATTCGTATCGAAGCGGATTCATGTCCAGCTTGAAGTTCTCGAAAGCCAGCGTTCTGGAGAAATCGAGTTTTTTCTGGGCGTTTTGATCGGGCGGGTCTCCGTCGAACATCGCGTCGCATATGTCCACATTCTCGGCAGCGAGCGCAATATCGTAACTGTCGGTTGCCGAGCACATCGCAAACATGAAACCTCCCTTGACAATGAAATCCTTGATTGCTCTTGCCACGGCTTTTTTCTCTTCGGAAACTTTTCTGTAGCCCAGCCTCCTGGCTTCACGCTCATAGAGAACCTGCTGCTCGATGTACCACGACGCGTTCCGAAAATTGGCATAGAACTTGCCGTACTGCCCTGTAAAATCCTCGTGATGAAGATGGAGCCAGTCGTACTCCGTCAGTTTTCCTGAAAGAACTTCTTCATCCCAGATCTTACTGTATTGGATTTCCGCATATTCCAGAGCCAGCGTTACTGCGTCGTCCCATGGTTTGAAGTTCGGAGGAACGTATACGGCAATCTTCGGCGCTTTCTCAAGACGAACAACGTCCATGTTGTTGTCGTTGCGCTGGACTTCCTCGTAGATGACGGAAGCTTCCGTCCCTGAGAGAGGCTCCAGGAAAACTCCGCGGATGCGACACTCCTTGGCCACGACCTCACTGTAATCGCACATGAAGGAGCCGCCGCGATAATTCAACAGCCAATCCACTTCACCGTTATGTTGCAGAATCCAAAACGCGACTCCGTATGATTTCAAATGGTCGGTCTGCTTGAAGTCCATCGGGATCAGCAGTTTGGACTGGGCGTTGAGCTGCAACGGAGCGAATACGATGACCCAACTGATGAGAAGACAGTGTTTAACCTTGTTGGGCATGTGTTTTCTTGATTGGACCATCAGATTGCGTCACCCCGCAACAGTCGAATCCTCTTTCTCGCCTCCTCCACATACATAGAACTCGGAAACTTGACCAGCAACTGTTCGTAGGCTTCGATCGCCTTCGCCCCGTCTCGCACCACGTTTTGATAAACCTCGCCGATTCTCAACTGTGCCCTGTCCCGCAAAATACTTGCCGGCGCATCTGAAACGAGTTTTTGAAATGTTGTGAGCGCTTCATTGGTTTGTCGTTGGAGGAGCTGGATCTCGGCTATTCGCATCATGGCATCATCGACAAGAAGCGCTGTCGCATACTTGCGCGCTATTTCTTTGAAGCCAGCCAGGGCCTCCGAGTTTTTTCTCTGCCGGGCGAGCAAATCCACTTGTGCGAACTCAGTCAGTGCACTCAAACCCGAAGCCTTGTTTTCCTGAATGAAATACTGCAGTAGCAAGGCGTCGTTTGCAAGGTCGAGATTCATGTTGGACGTCAGCCGGCTGAGTCTTGTCAGTGAGGAATCAAAGGCTCCCGCGAAATAGTCGATCTCGGCGAGGGCATACGCCGCGCGATCCTGATATTCAACGAGTATGGCGTAGGCGAGGGATGAGTATTCGCTTTTCGCCTTGTCCAATTTGTTCTGAGCCAGCAGCACCTCCCCGGATTTCATGACAGCGTCATAGAGGAGATTGGGCGACTTTGCCGATTTCCTCGCTGCTTCGAAAGCAACGAGCGCCCCATCGAGGTCGAAGAATTTTTCCAGTCTTATCAAGCCGATGCGGAAGTGGGCCTGTGCCGCCAGGTCCGAATTAGCGTATTCGGCAATGATTCTCGCGTAAAGAACCATGGCGCCGGTAAAACTCGGCTGGGTTTCTGAAACGGGCCACGCGGGGGATTCCTTGACATTCTCGGCCCGATGGAATTCGCCGGCTGTATCCGAAGCCATACTCAACTCTTCGATCGCCCGTGCGTAGCCGAAGCGGGATTGCGGAAGGATGATCGGGTTGTCTTGCTGGTCAATGATTTCCCGGAACGCTTTGGCGGCCACCCTGAAAGCTTTTTCTTGCATCGCTCTTTGTGCAAAATTAAACAACTCGTTCCCTTTTGCCCTCCGCAGGCTGTCGATAACCCGGTATTGCGCATAGGCAGACTCATGATCCCGCGCCTCGATGGACAACCACGCAAGAAAGGACCTCAATGTCACATTGTTGGGCGTTCGGCGCACTTCATCTTTCGCGATGGAAGTGGCAGCCCGGAGGCCGTCTTGTTTCATCGTAAATGACGCAATGCGATTTTCAATGGTTAACAGCTGGTCCGGCGATTTTTTGAGAATCCTGATGAACTCCTGGGTCGCAGCACCGTATTGCTGCAATGAAGCATAGATGTAACCGAGCTCCTCGGCAAATGCGTCCTCATCCAGTCCCAGTTTCCTTCCCGAAAGATACACCTGAATAGCGTTATCGTAGAGTCTGTGGTCCATCATTTGCGAAGCTACCAGCCGATACAATCCAGGGTTCTTCCGGTCTCCGGCCAGAACGAGTTTCCACATCGAGTCAGCTTTCGAGTCCTCTCCCTTCTCATAATAGAGTCCGCCGAGAATGCAGGTGAGAAGCGGGTCTTTTGGCTGCGAGGCAAGACGGCGGGAAACGAGGTCGATAGCCTCGTCGTATTTTTTGACTTGTGTGTACGACCGGCGAAGTCCTTCAAAGAAAACATAGTTCTTCGGGTCGCGCTTATAGAGCTCTTCATAAACCATGGCGGCTCTTTCCCAGTCGCCGGATTGCTCGAAGCTTTGCGCCAACCGCAGCCTCGCGGCAATGTCAATCTCTTGTGCCGAAATGAGAACCGGACTCAGGCCCAGGAGCAGGATGAGCGAGAGAGATGTCTTGTGAGGAGCTTTCATAAAGATCGGTGAAACTCCGATGAATATAGCAAAAAAAGGAGGGTGTTCAAATGAACTTGATTCCTTGACTTGCCTGACGAATTTCG
>JANOGR010000105.1:0-4905 GCA_031406095.1 Ignavibacteriales bacterium | reverse complement strand
AAAGCAGCCTTGCGGGCTCAGGTTGAGGTGGTGGAACCCATGGGTAACGAAACGTTGTTGTATTTCAAAACTTCTCCGGATGGAGTCCAGCATGTGGCACGCTTGAATTACGGGGGAGTGATTCCCAAACCAGGGAACAATGTGGAAGTCAATTTTGATATGGAAAAAGCCTACTTCTTTGACCCGGAGAAGGAGAACGCGATTTCCTAGGTTGTGTTACAGATGGATGATCTGATGCTTGAACTTGTCGATGTGCACCTCGTTGTGTAACCACCTTACGAACTCCAGACCGTATTTGTTCAGAAAATACAGAACGTTCAGTTTTCTCTCTTGAAACTCCGAGTCCGGGAAAATGTGGATTGCCGCCTTGTCAATTTGTCGCAGAAAAACCTCGTGTTGCCTCTTCTGAGCTGTGAGCGCTTTTTCTTTCAACCCGTCCAGGTTTGACTTGATTCGCCCCTTGGTGCTTTCGAGTGCACCGAGGAGAGTTTGGTCCACCGATTGAAGAGCCTTTCCAAGTCTGTTCAATGATTCTTCCGTCCCCTGCTGTGCTGCAGCAAAGGTTTCGTTGATGTTCACGTCGGCCAACTGTGCAGCAACCTTTTCCTTTACGAATTCTATGTCGCGTGTGAAGTCAACAAGTTGAAGTGAAAACCGTTCGAAGATTTTTTCGACTTTTTCTTCCATAATCGTAATGCTCGAACGGGGGTAGATGATCGGTTCGGGGATCCCAAACTCCTGATAAACGGGGTGGAATTGGGCGAAATAGGCAACTTCGGAAGGTCCTGCAACATAAGCGGCCGTTGGCAAGAGCGTGTCCTGACAAATCGGCCTCAAAACAACATTCGGACTGAAGGATTCCGGCGAGCTTCTGAGCAGGGAGAAAAGTTCGTCTTTCGTAAAGTGCTTTCGCGTTCCCTTGAGTGCAAACCCATCGGGGTGTGGCTCAAGCGGATAACGGCTTCCTTCGTGGAAGACAAACAGGTTGATAGGCCGCGGTTTTACCTGGGCATGATACTGTTTTTCGAGCTCCGCACTTTGATCTATCACCAGTTGGCAAGTTCTTGGCGTAGTAGTCAGTTCGTGTTCAAAAACAGGGAGGAGGAGCTGCTTGATTTGCGTATCGTGAGGGTCAAGAAAGATCAATCCCGAATCCTCGAGAAGAACATTCATCAGGTGGACGAAGGCTTTGTTAAATGTCATGCCCTCCTGGTATGCAGTTCGGAAAAGCTCGAGAACTTTCGGTTTGAACTCGGTCTGCACGAGGGCCTGATCGACGGAATCGAAGAACCCTGGAAGGGCTTTGTCGAATTGTAACGACCCGACAGCGCCCATGTTCTTTTCCGGTGTTTTTCCCTGGATTTGATACTGTAGCGTTGCGATGTCATTTGCGGGATTGATGAGGTGTATCTTGCTGACTTCTTCGAAATCGTGGTCTTCCCCTTCAAGCCAGAAGACCGGGACAAACTGAAAATCAGGAAATCTCTTTGCCAATTGCTCGGCCAGCTTGATGGTCGTCAATGTCTTGTAAATGGTATACATGGGACCGGTGAAGAGCCCGACTTGCTGGCCTGTTACCACGGCAAAGGTGCTGTCGTTGACGAGTAAATCGATGTTTGCAAGAGTTTTCACCCCGCAGTGAAAATTTTTGTTTTGATTTGTCAGGATCTGAACAAGTGTGGTTCTTTTGTGTTGACGGGATTCAAGCTGACGGAAGAGATTTGTCCAATCGGCTTCATTGCGGAAATTGCCGCTATAAAACTGGTGGACTCGTTGAAAATCGTTCACGTAGTCGAGAAAAAGCTTCGAAAACGCATTTCCTGCGATTGAAAGATCTCGGAAGTCCAGCCAGGTGGTCATTTGAAAGATCAGATGGTAAAGGAGTTGGAGGGCATCATGGAAGAGCGGTCGCAATATACAATTAAGATGGAGAGAGTTCAAGGAGGCGTTGAATCTTGCAACACCAATAGGAGAGAGGATTTAAGGATTTATTCTTGACAATTCCTTGAAGCTTTATTATATTCGCATACAAAATTTTCCACTCGAAACCCATCGTTTGGCAGTAATCACACTGAGCGAATGACCGCACCGGCGCAGCAACCATTTTCAGCACTCAAGGCACCACCAGTCGCCGTCGAAAAGAAAAAGAAGAAATCCCCCCTCGTCGCCATCGTTCATGCGGAAGGGTGCACAGGATGCGAGGTATGCATTGAGTTTTGTCCTGTCGATTGTCTCTATAAAGTTCCCGGACCCGAGAATCCAGAAGAGCATGGATATATCAGCCTCAACGGCATTGTGGTGGTGGATGAAGAAGTGTGCATCGGGTGTAAATTGTGCGCGAAGTTCTGTCCCTGGGAAACGATCGATATGGTAAAACGAGAGGAAGAGTTGAGTGCTGCGGCGTAGCCTGTCGTTCGTCTGGCAGGCCCTACCTGAAGTAGTTAAACGGTTATCCCTGAATATTTTCTTAGAATTGAAATAAGGCATATTTCATGGCAGAACCAGTGAACAACGATACTGCCCCAGGCACAGCAGCACCGCCGGCCGCCACGCCGGGTCCTGCCGCTGCGCCGGCAAAGGCCCAAATCAGTCCCACTCCGTTGCCCCGCAAAGCAAAGCATGACCGTCCTCCCGAGGAAGACCCCGGCATCTGGCGGATGAACCGGCGCAACGTGCTTTCGGTTGCCGGTTGGCTCTCCTTTTTCGGATTCATTCTCACTTCTACTATTGGCGCTTTGCGATTCATGTTTCCTCGCGTCCTTTTTGAACCCCCGACAAAGTTTAAGGCGGGGTTCCCCGCAGACTTTGTGGTGGATGAAGTGAGTGAGAAGTACAAGGATGAAAAACGAGTCTGGATTGTTAGGGAAAAGGAAGGATTCTACGCATTGATATCGATTTGCACTCACCTCGGTTGCACACCCCGATGGCTGGGGTCAGACAACAAGTTCAAATGCCCTTGCCATGGAAGCGGATTTTATAAAACCGGTATCAATTTTGAAGGACCGGCCCCAAGGCCGCTTGAACGTGCGCAGATTACATTCTCCGACGACGGCCAGATTGAAATCGACCGAAGCATTAAGCTCATCTATGAAAAAGGCGACTGGACAAAGTCCGGTGCATTCCTGCCGTATCAAGGTTAGGAGAGACATATGTTAGAGGCACTCAAGAAAACTGAAGTTTACAAATCGATTTTCCGGCATTCCTATCAAGATACCCAGAGGAACCGTGCTCTCCAGATCGTTGACAACGTCTTTCTGCATCTCCATCCGGTGCGTGTGCCGCGACATGCAACAAACATTGGGTACACTTGGGGAATGGGAGGAATCACGTTTCTGCTGTTCATCGTGTTAACGATAACGGGTATCATTCTCATGTTTTATTACAGGCCAACGGCGCAATACGCATACGAGGATATGAAGTACCTCATGAACGACGTGCCCTTCGGCCCGCTCATTCGCAATATGCATCGGTGGGGAGCCCACGCGATGGTTCTCACAGTGATGCTCCACATGTTCCGCGTTTTCCTCACGGGTTCATACAAACCGCCCCGGCAGTTCAATTGGGTTGTCGGTGTTCTGCTCCTTGTGCTGACCTTGCTGCTGAGTTTCTCCGGTTATCTCTTGCCGTGGGATCAGCTCGCGATTTGGGCGGTGACCGTCGGAACAAATATGGCACGGGCAACGCCTCTGTTGGGACATGAAGGACCATTTGGGCCCCAGCTCGGAATGATGCCAGACAACGATGTGAGATTTGTGCTTCTTGGAGGGACGGAAGTAGGCCCACCGACGCTCCTGAGGTTCTATGTGGGACATTGTATTTTCCTGCCTATTATCGCGGCGATTTTTATGGCTGTCCATTTTTGGAGGGTCCGAAAAGACGGCGGAATATCTGGGCCCGAAACACCAACGAAAAACTGAGTAATTGTTAGACTGGGCGCATGGAACAATTTCTTGAAATCCTAACCAAGCCGGACAATATCCCGATTGTGGGTTTGCTCGTGAGTGTGATTTTCTTCACCTGGTTTGCCTTGAAAAAAGGACGGCGGAATGATGCTCAGGGATTTCCAGTGGAAGCGACCATGGATGACAAAGTCCAGGTATGGCCATACCTTGTCCGCGTGGAATTCCTGGCGACCATTGCGGTGATGGCGGTTCTTTTGATCTGGTCCATCACCCTTGATGCTCCATTGGAAGAGCCGGCAAATCGTGCCCTCACACCGAACCCATCGAAGGCTCCTTGGTATTTTCTTGGATTGCAGGAACTGCTTGTCTATTTCGACCCCTGGATAGCAGGCGTTGTACTCCCGACTCTCATCATCGTCGGATTGATGGCAATTCCGTATGTCGACATCAATCCGAAAGGGAACGGATACTACACGTACAAAGAAAGAAAATTCGCCATCCTGACTTTTTGTTTTGGCTTTCTTGTGTTATGGGTATTCCTGATTTTTCTCGGCACTTTCATGCGGGGTCCGGGATGGAACTTCTTTCTCCCCGGAGAAAAATGGGATCCTCACTATGTGGCAGTACTAACAAACGTCGACCTCTCAGAGTACATTGGTATAGCGACCAGACTCCCCGATGGCTCGTTGAATCCTGTCGCATTTGTTTTTGGCGCTGTTTGTGTTTTTGGGTTCTATTCCATCGGCCCTCTGTATTGGCTCAAGAACCGGAAGACAGAGTTGTTGAAGAAGCTTGGGTTGACCCGATATGCAGTCGTTTCATTCCTGTTTGTGTCGATGATGGGGCTTGTCGTGAAAATTCTGCTCCGGTTGGTGCCTACCTTCATGGGCATGAATCCTGTGAAATACGTCTGGGTTACTCCTTGGTTTAACGTCTGAAATCACCGCTCGCAACCACTATGTTCGAAGAACGTTCAAAAATTCCTGTCGAAAATCGTAATTAT
>JANOGR010000246.1:0-17570 GCA_031406095.1 Ignavibacteriales bacterium | reverse complement strand
GTCCTCATCCTTGCCAGCGCCAGCATTCTCTCAAGCTCAAGAATCGAGACATACTTTCAGCAGCGCCTTATCGACAACCTCGTTCGGCAGACGGACGTCATTTCCTACCTCCTCCAATCCGATTCATCGTTGTCCTTCGTTGAAATCAACCAGACCATTCGGAGGATCTCAGGAATCGAGAATCTCCGGATCACACTCATCGACGGTGACGGAAAAGTGCTGCAGGACTCCGATGTCCTTCCCGAGAAGCTCGCATCGGTCGAAAACCATTTGCAGCGTCCTGAGGTTCAACAGGCACTGACGCAGGACTACGGCACGAACTCAAGGCGCAGCGCCACGGTGAATCGCGATTTCTTGTATGTTGCCAAAAGACTGAAGGAGCCATCAACAAGCAGCAATTTTGGAACTCTAAAATTCGTCCGGCTCAGCATGCCCCTGGAGACAGTGCAAGCCGATATCAGAAGCATCCGGATGAACATCATCATCGCGGGGGTTATTGTGCTGGTTCTCGTGACAGGGATCAGTTTCTTCGTTTCGCGGCGCATCGCCAGGCCTATGGTTGGCATCGCGCGAAGCATCGAGCGAATCCGCTCGGGCGATCTGAGCGAGCATCTCGACGTAACTTCCAACGACGAGATCGGCCACGTTGCGAAGGCCGTCAATGAACTTGTTGATAAACTCAAGGCAGATATTACGCAGTTGGAAAAGCTGGAACGGGTTCGGAGCGAATTCCTCGGCAATGTTTCGCACGAACTCCGCACGCCGATTTTTGCAATTCAGGGCTTTCTCGAAACACTGCTCAACGGCGCCGTCAACGACCCGAAGGTGAATCGCTCATTTCTTGAAAAAGCCCAGTCAAATGCCCAGCGTCTCAACGCGCTCCTGACCGACCTGATCAACATCTCGCAGATCGAGTCCGGGGAGATGAGAATGAGCTTCCGGTATTTCCGTGTCAATGAATTCCTCGAGAGTACGGTCAAGGATTTTTATCCGGCTGCGCACCAATATGGCGTCTCACTAAAACTCGAACTGGCAACCGACCATGCGGCTGAAGCGTATGGAGATCGTGAACGTATGCATCAGGTGATGGCAAATCTTGTGGAGAATGCCATGCGTTACAACAAGAAAGACGGGGATGTGACCATCTCGACTGCGATGGATGAGGGCGGCGTGGCGATCAGCGTTTCAGACACCGGAGTGGGCATTCCGGCAGAGCATCTTCCGAGAATCTTCGAGCGATTTTACCGAGTCGACAAGGACCGCTCACGCGAGGTTGGCGGAACGGGCCTCGGTCTTGCCATCGTAAAGCACATCATCGAAGCCCACGACAGCAGTGTTCAGGTTGAAAGCGAGGTTGGACGAGGAACGACGTTCCGCTTTGTCTTGAGAAAAGGCTGATATCTGTTTTTTTGGTTTGCTTTGGTTGAGCTAAGGCAAGAGCGATGGCGGCTGTGGGCCTGCCTGACGGTAGGCAGGGTTGGGTCGAAATTGAGATGATCGTTTTTTTATTGGCAATACAATAAATAACTTCATCAGTCCGAGCGCCCGCCTACCTCTGCGGTGGCTCGCGCAATGTCGGGCAGGCAGTGAGCGTTTTTCGCGAACGCAGTTGAGGACTGCTCCAGCCTGGCGACCTTAGCACCCCTCGACTTCGCGCAGAGATATGGCGGTAAGCTGCGCTCGGGGTGAATTGTGGTTTTTTAGGGGATGTGGATGACTCAGTACGTAACAAAAAATGTCACCCGACCTGTGATGGACGAAACATACGTCTGACTCGTCGTTTGCTCGTAACTTTCCACGAGCACGTTGGGAGTGACAGCAACATTCTTGTCGGGTTTCCAGCTCAGACCAAACACCATGTAATGGCGCAGATCCCCTTTGATGCTTTGGTCGATGTTTGGGTCGAAAAAATCATACCTGCCGACAAAGGAAACATTGTCCTCGACGTATGCATACGCAAACACAGACACCCCCAGGCCGTATTTGGTTCCAAGAACAAACGGCGCAACTGAGCCCTTTCTCAATCCGTTTTGCGTCGTCTGAAAAAAACCTTCTACCCCGAGCATATAGTCGTTGACAACACCATAGCCGGCGAACATTCCTGTAACGAACACATCGTTGTCCATGGTTGAACCCGGTGCGTTCGGGTTCGAGACGGGCGAACGCATTGAGTAGTCACCGTACGCAGTCACCTGGAAGTCGCTTGAGAGGATCCACTGAAAGTTTCCGTACAGCCGTTTGTATTTGTCCGTCTCGGCGGTGTTGTTGCTGTTGTTCCCGAACATAAACCAGTAGTTCAAGCTCCCGGCCTTTTCAAACCTGCTCCGAATACTGATGCCGATGTCTCGTGGGGCAACAGTCCCCCTCAAGTCCATGATCGTCTTCTCGAGAGACCGATAGCCCCATGCAGATTCCGAAATTTCGAACGCCGGCGTGGGCTGGAGCCCCACATAGAGTTCGCTCCCCGGCACAACATTCTTCCATCGAAGGAATGCATCTTTCAGAAATGTCGTGAGTTTCCCGTTTGGAGCAGCAGTCGAGCCGTCGGCTTCCAGTCGAAAGCGAAACATGAAATCGGGAGACAAGTCGCGGTCATAAGTGAAGTATATCCGGCGAAGCTGGAACCCGTTCAAACCCTTTGCTCCTCCGTTTGCCACGTCGGAAAGGGTAGCAAGAGCGCTATCTCGATTCATGTTGTAGAAATAGTCAACGTAGACCATTCCGCTGATCCGGCTCCTTGATGTATCCTGTGCCTGGCCGAGTGCGGTACAAAGAAACGCCGTAGTCAAAACGAGTATTCGCCTCATTCAACCTCCGATGGTAGAATCGTTTCTGTGAACGGCCATTGCTTTGTCTCATGAATTGATGAATGCGTATTCAACTCAGTCGTCATCCTTTTTTGAGCGGCCAGAAAATATGGAATATCTTGGCGGCGGCATCGGAGTCCCTTTTATGGAGCGCCATATAATCTCATTGAACAAGCGGTCTGGAGCAGCATCTTCTTTCGTAAGGTCCATTTGTTCCATGATGACTTGTCCGTAGTCTCCCTCTTTGTTCTTTCGTGTGATATCGTATTGTGGCGGCTCTGCTGCGTATTCGGCCGTATCCGCTCCGAGGGCAAAAGAATTGAACATCGGCATGGCAGATGCGTCGAATTGACTCATCGGCGGCAAACCAAGGATCAATTCGATAGTCCGAAGCATCGAAGTCGTCGTGTAGAGCGTGTGGTCAACGAACCGGTGCTTTGTGTAAGGGCTGATGACCAGGCCGACAGTCCTGTGTGCGTCAACATGATCCGGGCCGTCCTGCGCATCGTCTTCGATGATGAAGATGGCGGATTCCATCCAGAATTTGCTCTTTGCGATTCGTTCAACGAGAAGGCCAAGTGCGTAATCATTTTGCGCGAGGTAGGCACGCGGTGTGAGCTTTCCTTTTCTGGTTCCCTCCGTATGATCGTTGGGTAACCGGATGATGTTCAGCTGAGGCAGGCCTCCGTTTTTCTCGAACTCCGAAAACTCTTTTTCCCAATCCGTCACCCGGTCGACGTCCGAGTAGTCCATATCCCATCCGCGGAACGTCGGAGAAAAATGGCCTTCCAGCCCCTTCACCAGCGTCGTGGAATGCGCTCCGGGCGTCGAGCCGACTTCCGTGAACTCTCCGTAACTGCGGTAAGAGACGTTCGCCCGCGCACAAGCGTCCCAGATGTAACCGGCTTTCGGTGTGCCGGTCGGTTGTGATCCTTCGAAATCATAGGCTCCTCCCCTGCTGCCGTACATCGTAGGCCAGAGCTTCTCAACGTAATCCGTCGCGTAAGCTGCCGTCGACCAGTTGTGGCCGTCGGCGCTCACTTCAGCGTTGACGTAGAGATTATCCAGCAGCACAAACTGCCTTGCAAGCTTGTGGTGGTTGGGCGTGATCGTTTCCCCAAAAATTGTGAGCGTCGAATCCCCATTCCCTTCGGGCATATCTCCGAAGACCTGGTCATACGTGCGGTTTTCCTTGATGACATAGAAAACATGTTTGATGGGGGATGAATCGCCAATCTTTCGCGGGATTGCCGTCGCAAATTCGTAGCTGGAGCCCACAAGATGTTCCGGCTTGTAGGGCGTGTTCCTAAATACACTTTTCGTGTATTCGACAAAACGATTCCTTTCAGGATATTTGATGAAGGACAGCGTTCCTTTGAACAAACTTCCGATGTATTGTTTCCCGGGGTTCGCCATCGAACGCCCGCCTTTGCCGTTGAGGACGAGGATTGTGTTGTTTTCGAGGGTCAACACCTTCGTTGGATACCAGCCGACCGGAATAAATCCCAGGGGCGTGGGCCGTTTCGGATTTTCGAGACTGATCACGGCGAGTGAATTGTTGTCCGCGTTCGCTGCGAGAAGAATTTTTTCCGCTTGTGCCAGTGAAACTGAGTTGGTCGTGGAGCCTTCGGGAGAATCCGGGTAGATGGCAGTATTTACCGTGCCAATGGCCTCCTTTGCGCGGAGGTCAATGACCGTCACTGAGTTTTCGTTCGCATTGGCAACATACGCATGGCGAAACTTGCGGTCGACTTCGATTTCAGTCGGATGGTCTCCGGTCGGTACTTCAAAAAGAAGTTTCGCCCCGTTGAAAGCAAGAATCTTCTTCGAGCTCCAGACGGAAACCAGGAGAGTCCCGTCCGCGAGGTATTTGCACGTGTAAGGCATGCCGTCCAGTTGAACCTTCTCCTGGCGTTTCGACTTCAGGTCGTAATAACGAAGGGAGCTGTCGTTTCTCATCACAACAGCCAGCGTTCCTTTGTGAACATCCAGTCCGGCGACCGACCCCCTGTATTTTGGCTGGGGCTCTTCCAGCTTGATGGAGTCCTTTGCGGTGAGCTTGCCGTTTTGCAGCTTGAACGTGTAGACACAATTCTGGTTTCCGCCCGACACATACAATGAACTCCCGCTGAATTTGATGCCGAGCCAGGCATCCTTCAGCCGCTCAAATTGAACGACTTTGCGCTGTTTGACATTTACGAGCATCACTTCGGCTCTGGATTGTCCGCTGTGAGTAATGGCGAGAAATCTCTCGTCCGCCGAGAGCGCTGCGTTGAGCGGAAGGTCTCCGATTTCGAGTTGTTCGCCAGCCGGCGAAAGGGACCATCCGTTGGGGAGGAGCACGGTTTGGTCTTTTCGGGCTGGCGCTTGTGCAAAGAGATACAGAGGAACAAGGAAAATGGCTAGCTTGCCCATGAATAAGCCTTTTTGTGAACTTGTGGAATTTCTGTTTTTTCCGGCGTTTGACCGCGTGACGGTTGGCAATCTCCGCCGACTATTTGCTTGCTCGGTGTTCATTCCGAATAGGCTGGCCTGCCCTGACATTCTTTCGTAAGCCCTTCGGGTCTTTCACAATGTGTCCATTGATCATTACATATTCAACTCCGACCGACATGATGTCCGGGCGTTCCACAGTAGCTCGGTCTGAAATCTTCCTGTCATCGAATACGACAATGTCGGCATCAGCGCCGATGCTGAGCCGGCCTTTTTTCTTGAACGCCGACGATGCTTGTTCCATTCTTTGTGCGGGCAAGAATGTCATTTTTGCAATCGCGTCCATCAAGGTGAGAACTTTCTTCTCGCGGACGTACATACCCAGGGTTCTGGCAAAGGTTCCTGATGCGCGGGGATGGTGATTCAGGCTTCTGCTCATAATGGCATCGCTGCCCATCATGACAAAAGGACTTCGGAATGCGGCTTCGACGTCGGCATCAGGAATTGCGTATGCGATGGCCAGCTTTCCTTCCTTCTGGTATCTGCGAAATGTGGAGTCGTTCAGACGTTCTGTCGTTCCGCCCAGCTGCAGGTCTTTGTACGAGACGCCAAACCTTTTTTGCCACCCTGCGTCGAAGCGCGCTGAGTTCAGGTATGTGCCCCAAAAGTTGTACGGGTACAAACAGGCTGTGATGTCGAGGCCCCCGCCCTTTGCCGCTTCGAGCAATTCGAGCGACTTTGCCATCGAAAACGTCCCACCCGTGCTTGTGATGTGATCGATGTGGATCGAGGCCCCGGTTTGACGGGCGTAGCCGATAAGTTCGTTCAGCGCGTCGAAGTTCGTTCCCGGCTCAAGCGTATCGGAAAATCGTGCGTGAAAAAAAACGGGCACGTTGTAGCGTTTGGCAAGGTGCATCATCGGAACAATTTCCGCGGAGTTCACCCCCGGAATATATTCCAGACTGAACGAGATGCCGAGCGCGCCCTGTTTCAGCGCCCGCTCGGCAATCACAAGGAGCTTGCGAATCTGCGAGCTGTCTGCGGAACGGTAGCGGTTCGCAATGAGCTGATTGCGCGCCTCGGTATAGAAAAAAGATGCGCCGAAGTTTAACGGGACTTTCTGGCGCTCGTAATGGGCATACCATTGGTCGGGCCATGCCGTTCCGCCGTGCATCGCCAGGTTTGTCGTCACTCCGTCTGCAATCTTGTTCCACACACCGACGGCGTTCGGGTCATAAGAAAGAAGATCAATAAATCCGGGGGCAACAACGAGACCCGAAGCATCAATGATTTTTTTCCCGTCCAACGAATCTTCAGAAATTGCTTCAATGGTGCCCCTGATAATCCCGACGTTTGCGATTTTATCTGATTTCGTCTCGGGGTCCAGCACTCGTCCGTTTCGTATCACGATATCAAAAACGGGTGCAGGTTGAAACGAAACCGCCGGACACGTCAGAACTAGAAGAAGCGCAATGGTAGCGGCAGATTTCCTCATTCGGTTTCTAGTGATCATTCTAAAAAATTACCGTGTATTTTTAACCGCAAAGCACACAGAGGAGGCGCAAAGATCGCAAAGGGTTAGAGCAAATTCTCAATTATCTTCAGCATTTCTTTCTCTTCGCCCTTTGCGGTTGAGTTTTCAAAAACGCAAGAATACTCAATAGGAAACAGAACTAGTCCCCTAGGGACTGTCATGTTTCTAAAAACAACACATCTTATTGTCGCCGCTAACAGAACTCTAGCTCGGGCAAATGCCTCAGTCCCGTAGGGACGGCATGTTATAAATAAAGAACAAATCAAAAAAAGGAGCTCCGTCAGGAGCGCCATTGGATACAATGAAAAATATGTCTTTGAGGAAATCACAGAATGACATTTCGCTCCTACGGAGCTCGATGGCAGTTGGGGTTAAGATGGTTAGAAACATGTCGCTCCTAACGGAGCTATAGAATTTTTGGCACTACCCGCCAAAGTGGCGCTCCAGTTGTTGCTGGATCGACTTCTGGAGTTTCTTCTTGAATATTTCCCGGCTGAATTTCTCGGCATGGCGTCGAATTGCCTCCGGATGAAAGCGGCGCTTTTCAAATGTCTTGAGTGCTTCTGTGAGGGATTCGGCCGTTTGCTCGGAGAAGAAAATGCCCGTCGCATTGTTGCCTTGGTCGACGACAGTTTCAAGCGCCCCGCCTTTTCCGAATGCGATGACGGGTTTTCCGCTTGCCATGGCTTCGAGAGGAACAATCCCAAAATCTTCCACACCGGGAAAGATAAGCGCCCGGCATTCGGCATAGAGTTTTTTCAGGTTTTCATCGCTCTGCCAACCCAGAAACTGGATGTTCGGCGAGCTCAGGCCTCGAAGCTTTTCTGAATCAGGACCTTTGCCGACAATGACGAGTTTCTTTCCCGACTGATTGAACACTTGAATAGCCAGATCCAACCGCTTGTAGGGAACCAGCGCGCTTACGATGAGATAATAACCGGCGCTGCGTTTTGACAGAGTGAAAAACTTGGTATCGACAGGCGCCGGGATGACTTCGGAGTCTCTTCCGTAATAGCGTGATATGCGGTCGGCTACATTCCTTGAGTTCGCTACAAAATGGTGGACTCTGCTGCTCGTCCTCACATCCCATTTCCGCAGTGAGGGAGCCAACATCGTCATCCCCAACCGCGTGAGGACGCCCGCTTTTCCTTTGCCAAAGTAGTCTTCGAACTGTTCCCAGACATAGCGCATCGGTGTGTGGCAATAACAGATATGCAACGCGTTCTTACCAGGGATTGCACCTTTCGCGACGCAATGACTCGTTGAGATGATGAGATCGTAACGGGAGAAATCAAACGATTCGACCGCTCGCGGCATCAGCGGCAGGTAATTCCTGTATTGTTCTTCTTTGAAGGGGAGCTTTTGAATGAACGATGTGCGAATATCCATCGCTTCAATCGGCGGGGACATTGCCCCCTTGTTGTGAAGGAGTGTGAAGAGTGTGGCGTCGGGGTAAAGCTCGCAGAGGACCTCCAGCACTTTCTCGCCTCCCCGCATACCGGTAAGCCAATCCTGAACAAGAGCAACCTTGAGAGAGCGGCCAGTCTTTGTTTTCTTAGGCAATCAGGGAATTCAAGCGTTGGAGGCATAAAATACAAAGAAGTGAATGGAGAAGCAAAATCTGGCTGAGGAAAAAAAAGGCGGAACGTTGTTCCGCCTTCGTCGCTCTGCGTCAGGCGCTAAATGCTATTTGAGCTTTCGAATCTCGATCACCCCGTTGCTTGTTTCAACAGCAATCAAATCGCCGCCGCCGTTGAGCACATACCTGGCGTTGATCTCGTCTTCCTCTTTCTCAAACTTGTCGGCTTTGTAATCCGAGCGCACATCGATTTTCTTCCTGCGTCCCCACCCGCGGCCGTATTTCTCGGTTACCCTTGCTTCGATACTGGCTTTCGCATTTTCAGGGATAAAAAGTGTCACGTCTCCTCCGCCTGAATGGAGCGTACTCTCGCCTTTTCCCGTCGGCGTCAGTTCAACACTTACATCGCCTCCGCCGGTGGTGAGCTCAAGCGTTCCCTTGATTTCCTTCATGGTGACATTCCCGCCACCGGTCTTCAGAAAAACGTGCTGCGTGGCGCCTTTGACGTCGATGTTGCCTCCGCCCGAGACAAGCCGGATTCCGGCTGTCACCTTGCCCACATAGAGGTTTCCGCCACCGGTTCTGATATCGCCCTCAGCGCCGATGTCGCCCAAGGTCACGTTGCCGCCGCCTGTGTTGAGTTTCAACCTCTTTCCCACTCCGTCAATTCTGATGTTTCCGCCACCACTACCGACTTCCAGGACTCCTGTGGCCAGCTTGACGATGATGTTTCCGCCGTTCGTCTTGATTTGCGCGTCTCCCTCAATCTTCACAGCTTTGATGTTGCCCCCGTTGGAATGCACATCGACCTGGCCAACGATATTGTCCATCTCCACATTCCCGCCATTCGTCTCCACCTTGAAATCGCCTTTCATCATATCCTTTTCAATGATGTTCCCGCCGGTGGTCTTGACATTCACGTTAAATTCCACAGGAATATTGATGAGGAAACGCAGATTCCGTGATGACCTTCTCCTGTCGGTATATTCAACCTTCACCGTATTGCCCGACTCCGACATTTTCAGCCGCTCCGGCCGGCGCTCATCGATATTCTCTGCTTCAATGAAGACCTCGTCTTTTTCCCACGGCGTAATCTCGACCGAACCGGGGTCGATGTCAACTTCAAGATGTCCGCCTTTTTTCACTTTGAAAGTCTTCGTGATGATGTCTTCATTCTGATTCCGATCCTGCAAGAGGAATGAACCGTCGAAAAAAGTGAAGCCTGCAGAAAGCAGCATAATCGCTAGTGTTTTCATTGGTCACTCCTTTGACTACCGTCCCCGTAATTTTTTGATCTCGATGTCGGCGTTCACCGTTTCGAGATAGATCGTTTCGCCTCCGCCGTTGAGCTTATAGGTCGCCCGGATCTCTTCGTCATCCTCGTTCACTTCGTATGAATCTGCTTTGAAATCAGTCGACCGGATCTTGTATTTCTCCTTGTATTTTCTCCATCGGTCTTGTATCTGAATCGTCGCTTCGATCGTTACCTTTGCATTTTCCGGGATGCTCAATTTGATATTTCCCCCGGCGGAGACAAGCCTGCTGCTCCCTTTGCCGGACGGAATGAGTTCCGCTTCTACTTCTCCCCCCGCAGTCTTTGCATCAATGGAGCCAGTTACGCCCTCGATTCGAATATCTCCACCCGCTGTTTTGGCGTTCACGTTTCCGCTCGCGCCCTTGAGTTCGATGTTCCCGCCCGCCGTGGTCATCGAGGCCTTCCCCGAAACCTTCCCCATTTTAATGTCCCCGCCCGCCGTGGAAACTCTTGCTTCACCTCCGACCGACCCGACGGTGATATCTCCACCGGATGTTTTTGCGTCCAGAGATTTACCGACACTCTCGACATCGATATTGCCGCCCGATGTACCGACTTCCAGTTCACCGCTGACGGCGCCGGTCCGGATGTCGCCTCCCGATGTTTTCAGGTTCCCGTCGCCCTGGATGTTCTTCGCTTCGACATCTCCGCCGGAAGTGGACATATCCACCGTTCCGCCAATGTTTCCCTTCAGCCGGATGTCTCCGCCGGCCGTTGAACCGTTGATCTTGCCGTTCAGCGCGTTCGTGATCTCCAGATCTCCGCCTGAGGTCTTCAGGTTCACGTCGAATTGCGAAGGAACACTGACTTCAAAATGAACATCATTGTAATCACCCCACTTGGGTCGGAAACTGACGCGAATCGAGTTTCCGTTTTGAGTCATCTTCAACCTGTCGAGGTCTTCCTCGTCTATGCCGTCGACTTCCACTTGCACTTCGTTCTTGTCCCACGGTTTGATGCGGACATCTCCCACGCTTGTGGTGACTTCGAGACTTCCCCCTTTGCTGACGGTGAACGACTTCGACCGGACTCCAGACTCATCAACCTTTCGTTTTTGGCCGACTCCTTCGTTCGATGTCGCCAAAAGAACCGCCAGGAGCAATAAGATGTTTCGATACATTGATTTCATTGTTGTTTCGCCTCCCTGAGAGCTGCCTGAGCTCTTATTCGAATATAGTTGTTGTCGTCGGATTGGACTTTTTCCCTCAAGATGTCGAGAAGGTCTTGACCCATGGACCCCGGCATAAATTTCGCTTTACTCAGGCCGTTGATGGCCGCGATTTTCATACCGGTGTTCTTTTCTGTCTTTAACACATAGACGTATGCCTGTACAACTTCAGGATCGGGCAGGAACTTTTCGAGAGCTCTCAGAGCTTCAGCTCGCACGCCGCGATTCTCATCGTACTTTGCGACCGAAATCAGCGCTGTTTTGATTTCATTTGCGACGGGCAGCGTTTTTTCACTGTACCCGGAAATCGCACTGACAGCCCCCAGCCTTGTTCCGGGATTCTCGGCGCTGACCGCCGCACGGGCAAGAATCTTTTGCACACGCTCGTCCGACTTCACATTCCCTTTAATACGAACGGGTGTCGTCGCATCGAATGTGAACTCGATATCGCCCGTTGCTTCGTTCTTGTTCACGAAGCGAAAGTTCGAAACCTGCGCCTCTCCCTGGTCAAAAGCAGCCTGGTCAGTTTCTCCGATGGTTCTGAAAAGTCCGTTTGTTTCGGGCTCGCGGGAGGTGCCAAAGAAGTAATATCCCAAGCCAACACCGACAGCAAGCGTCGCCACAGCGGCGAGAGCCGTCCCGTATGTCGGCCCGTATTTCGGGAAGAGCGGCACCGAAAAGACATCGAGAATACGTTCCACCAACGACTGCGCCGGCCCCTCACTTCCCAGCGTCATCCGCAAGGAACGTCGTGCATCAACAAGGTCACGCTCCTGAACACTCACCGGCCTATACGCCGACAAGGTTGAATGGAATTTCCTGATGCCTTCCTGCTCTGATCTGCATGACAGGCAGGTCGCTAGGTGCTTGTCGAGCCTCTGCTGATCCTCTGAGTTCAGCTCACCGTAGATCGAGAGCTGTATCATTTCGTGAAATTGTTTGTGAGCCATTGTTACACCTCGTGCTAATTCATGAGATTCTTCAACTTCTTCCGCATCCGGTTTGTCGCCGTGAACAAATATTTTTTCACGGTGCCTTCAGAGCATTTCATCATAAGGGCAATTTCCCGCATCTTGTATCCTTCATAGTGCCGTAGCGTGAACACCATTCTCTGCTGGGGTGAAAGGATCCCCATGGCATTACTTACATGAGAAGAGATGTCCGCATTCATCGCTCTTTGGTCGGTCTGCGTTCCGTCGTGGAGCGTGTCGTTCATGGAATGAGACGTCCCGTCCTCTTCCTCCCGTTCGTTGTCGAGGGAAGAGTGTACATGCTTTTTGGTACGTGCACGGTGTGATAAACAGACATTCGTTGCAATCCTGTATAACCATGTCGAGAATTCGCTTCGGAGCTCAAACTTCGGCAATCCTCGAAACACGCGTATGAAAACCTCCTGATAGATATCTTTCGCATCTTCGGAACTTTGCACATATCCCGCCGCAATGGTAAACACACGTCTGTCATAGCGCTGAACGAGCTGCTCGAAGGCCGCCATGTTGCCCTGTCTGGACTTTTGAATCAGCTCGACATCGCTGGGAGTCATGGATCCGGATGATGCTTTTGGTGCTTTAAACATCTGGTTAGACCCTGAGATGGAAAAAAAGGTTGGTGGGCATTTGTCGAGTTTCCAAGATATGGAGTGCCTCTCAGAACCGCAATCAGCGCCCATCCTTGCTTCCCAGAAAGACCGTTTTTATATTGGTTTTCAGAGGTTTTGATTCTCCAACGTTTTCGCCAGACTCACCATAACCCTTTCCCCATGTCATTTTTTGTTGCTCTCCTGATTCTTGTGTTATTGTTCTTTCTAAACGCCGCCGTTGTCATATTGACGGTCGGTCCGCTGATCCTTCTGCAACCGGAGAGAAGAAGAAAGGAATGGTACGCACGTTTCACTGCGCTCCTGGAACCCCGGGACGCAGGCTTGCCGCAGGAGGATATCTCTCTCACGACGCCTGACGGAACCACGTTGAGCTGCTGGCTGGTCGCACAGCCGAAACATCGTTCGAAGGGCACAATCCTTTATCTCCACGGCGTAGGCGACTGTAAAACCGGAGGTGTGGCGCTGACCCGGCTCCTCTTTCACAATGGATACAATGTGTTTTTGTATGACTCCAGGGCACACGGTGAAAGTGGCGCCAAGTATTGCACGTACGGCTACTATGAGAAACACGACGTTTCGACTGTCATTGACTATCTGTTAAAGAAGAAATCGATAAGGGCGGGCAAGATAGGAATATTTGGAACGTCCATGGGTGCAGCCGTGGCCAT
Organism: Ignavibacteriales bacterium; assembly: GCA_031406095.1. GTDB lineage: Bacteria > Bacteroidota > Ignavibacteria > UBA10030 > UBA10030 > JANOGR01. The sequence continues at coordinate 4,466 of JANOGR010000246.1, read as the reverse complement.
TCAAGCCGCTGCCAGAGACAAACGCATCGCAGCAGTCGTCTCCGAGGCGTGCTTCACGGATTTACGGACGATCTCGGTGGATTATCAGCGCAGAATTATCAAGCTTCCCTGGCACTTTCTGCGGAACGTGGCCATGAGCCGGTCACAAAAAGCAGCGAAGTTTAAAGCCCGTGATGTTTCTCCGCTCAAGGAAGTCCAGCACATCCGGACCCCCATGCTCTTTGTCCACGGGGCTCAGGATACGCTCATTAAACACGAGTACTCTCAAATGCTGTTCGAAGTTGCCAACCAGCCCAAACAATTTCTGTCGATTCAGGGCGCGAATCACAATGATGTGTGGGACGTTGGCGGTAAACAATATGAAAAAACACTTCTCACTTTTCTGGGAAAATATCTGAAATGAAAAACTGGATGACACCTTTGCATACCTTGTGCTTCATTTTGTTCGCGCTTCCTTTCATGACCATTGCTCAGACTCCGTTTTCTCAAGACAGCGCTGTCGCGTTCTTGAAAATAATTTCTGTCGAGATTGGTCCACGACCGATGGGGTCGCCGAATGAACGCCGTGCTATGGAGTTTGCCGTCGAGCGATTCAGACGATTTGGTCTTCAGGAAGCCTATATCATGCCGATGATGAGCGTCGAGGGCGACGCTCTGGCCGGGTCAACCAACACGAACAGCGGGATTGCGGTGGGCGTCCTCAAAGGAACTTCCGACCGCATCATTGTGATTGGGGGGCATATCGATTCTGCCGGACCGGATATCCCCGGCGCAAACGATGACGGTTCAGGTTCTGCGACCGTGATCGAGCTGGCCAGAGTTCTTTCCCAGCGAAAGAATGAATCGACGCTGGTTTTTTGCTTGTTCGGCGGGGAGGAGTCGGGTCTTCGCGGCTCGAAGCATTTCGTCAACCAGTTCGGGCGGCTCGACAAGGTCGCTTTGATGCTGCAGATTGACATGACAAACGGGACCGATTGGCTCGTGCCCCTGATCGATGCGGGTGGCAAAAGCGCGCCGAAGTGGCTTGTGTCGGCCGCCTACGAGGAGTTCGAAAAGCTTGGATACAGCGGCCTGTCATATCCGACGAATTTCTTCACGCTGAGTAATTCACTGCCGGGCGGGGGTATCGGCTCCGACCACATGCCCTTTCTTGAAAAAGACATCCCCGCGATCGATTTCACGTCCGACATCACAGACCCGATTCACTCGCAGCAGGATAATTTCGAGAATTTCAAAGTCGCCGGCCTCAAAAGGTCGGGAGACCTTGTGTATAAACTCGTTGAGAGGTTCGACGGGGGCGTGCCCGAACAAAAAGCGGACTCGTATTATCTCGTTCAGGTCGGTTCGTTTCTTCTTTTCATTCCCCTATGGCTCGTTGGCGCGTTTAATATCATTGCCATCTGCGTGGCCGCTTTTTCCCTTTACCAAATCCGCAAAGCCCGCTTTGAAACCGATCGGAATACCCGGCCGAAAATCCCAGGGTTGAAACTCTTTCTCATTCTTCTGATCATTCAGACCTTCGTTTGGTGCTCCGAACTTGTTGTGGGGTTGTTGAAGGGAGCAAGATATCCGTGGTTTTCTGAACCCGGGGGCTATTTCATTTTGGCAGGACTTGCAGGGACGATAGGCATCTGGGTCGGTCTTCGGATGGCTCCCCGACTCGGTCTGAGTCGAGATCCCTACCGTTACTTTCTTCGAACAGCCACTTGGCTCGCGTCATTCGTTCTCTTGTTTTCGTTTTCATCGTCGAAACTGGCTTTGTATCCTTCGGTTGCCCTTCTTTGCATGTCGTTGGCGTTTCTCGCGAAAAAAACCGGCGTCAAGGTCTTGCTATGGCTTATTTCACCATATCTGATGTACAGGCTGTTTTTCAACGAGGGGTTTTTTCTTCTTGCCCGGATCGTGCCGGAGGGGACGATGACGAGCGGTCTTGGGTTCAGCGTCTTTTGGCACGTGTTTCTGGTATTGTTCTTTTCCCTGTGGTCTTATCCGTTCCTCCTCGGTTTTGCTGGTTTGTACTCCGGCACGAGCGGCGATCTCCTTTGGCTTCGAGCGTTCAAACAGAGAACGGGGATTGTGCTGGCGGGTCTTGGATTCTTTGCGTGCGCTCTTTGGCTCAGCACGAGACCTTCCTATACGGATCTTTGGAAACAAGCCATCCGGGTGGACGGTGAATACGATCTCAAATCGGCAAAGGGAAGTCTATTCCTGCGGAGCGGGGATTATCTAGACGGAACAAGCGTGAAGTCCGGCTCCCTGGACACTGTGCTTACGGGGTGGAGTCGTGAATCTAGAATACACGGCGCAGATTCACTTGACGAGCCGTGGATAAACATCCAACGAACAATTGAAACAACGAAGGTTGATTCCAGCACGAGGTTCGACGTCCTGACCACGATTACCCTAAAACACCGGCCGCTCTCCGTCAAGCTCACCTACTCATCGACAAGGCATCAGCTGAAGGGAGCTTCGAGCGGACTCACGGCCACGACGACTCCAAGAACTATTTCGCTGCGCTGGTCGTCATTTCCCGGCCCTGAGATTCTTGCGCCGGTGCAGTTCACCGTAGTCGGGGCGGATAGCGTAACGGAGACTCTTGAGGTGACATTTGTGGAGCCGCCAATACCTTTGCGGGTAGAAAAACAAATGAGTGCACTCATCGCGCGGACGATTATCCGCTCGTCAACGACTGTGAAAGCTGGAAGAGACTAGAAGGATCGCTCGAAGGGGCTTCAATCCCGGTGCAACAAGGCGATATTTTCCACATGGTAGGTATGCGGAAACATATCCACCGGTTGGATATGCATCAGCCGGTAGTTCCTTTCGCATAAGAGCTTTACGTCCCGGGCCTGAGTGGCAGGGTTGCAGCTCACGTAGACGATTCTGGACGGCGCCAATTTGGCGATTTCTTCGCAAACTTTCGCATGCATCCCGCTTCGGGGCGGGTCTGTAATAACGACGTCGGGGTTCGCATGTGTTTGAAGCCATGCCGTGTCTTTTGTGAGCTTATCCTTGAGGTCGCCTTCAAGAAAGACGCAATTTCGCACGCCATTCTGAGTGGCATTCCTCTCGGCGTCTTTTATGCCACTGCTGGAAGACTCCACGCCGACGACCTCCCGGGCTGACGTTGAAATAAACATGGCAATAGTACCCGTTCCGGAATAAAGGTCATACACCAGATCGTTCGGACCCAGCTCCGCGGCAATCCGGGCGGCTTCGTACAACCGCTCGGCCTGTTGGGTATTTGTCTGAAAAAATGAAGCGGCCGAAATATTGAATGTGAATTGGCCAATCCGTTCTCTGATGAACCCAGGTCCAAGACACACGGTCTCTTTATCGCCGTAAGCAACCTGGGCTTTTCGAGGATTGATGGTGTTGACAATCGTTGTGATCTGTGGAATCATCAGCTTCATGTATGCGGCGTATGATTCCATCACATCCGGCCTCTCGTCGTACGTCACGATGTTCACCATGACTTCGTTTGTCCTTTTGCTTTCACGGACCATAAGAAAACGAAGATACCCGGACTCCGTCTCCGAGGAATACACAGGCAACTGATGCTCTCGCGCATAGCTGCGAGTTTGATTCAGAATCTCATTAGAAATTGTGGACTGAAGATGGCACTCTTCAATATCGAGGATCTTGTCATACCTCTGAGGAACGTGAAGACCCAGAAAAACTTGTGACTGGTGATTGGTGATTGGTGAAGCGGGAGCTACTTGTACCGACCGATTCTCCGGCTTCTCAATAAGCCATTGCTGGTCCGAAAAAGAGAATTCCATTTTGTTACGGTAGAAATAGATCTCTTCCGAACCCAGGATAGGTAGGACTTTAAAATCTGAGAAACCGCCAATCCGTTCAAACGCATCGATGACGCGTTGCTGCTTGAATCTCAACTGAGCGTCGTAATCGGCGTTTTGCCACTTGCAGCCTCCGCACACACCGAAGTGCTTGCAGCGGGGGTCAGTTCGCAAAGGAGACGGACGTTCGATTCTGATCGCCCGCGCTTCAGCATAATTCTTCTTGACCTTAAAGACTTTTGCCGTGACGAGGTCTCCGGGAACGGCTCCCACAACGAAATACACGAAGTTTTCATGTCTGGCCACACACATGCCTTCACCCGAAAGGCTCGAACCTCCTGTCGTGGAAAACACAGGGTTCCCGACCTCCAGCTGGAGCTCGAGGTCGCGTTAAATCTCTTGAGGCGGCATTACATGCTTAACCAGTAGCTGATTTTCAACAGGAAGACGTTTTCCGCCGGGAGTGAGAATGTTCTGGAGAGGCTGCTGCCGAAAGGAGTCGCAAAATCCCCGCCATTTCCGTCGCGGGCGTGAGACCAGACGAAGTAAATGGTGCTTCCAGGCAGATACTCCCAGCGAAGAACAACGTTGGAATTGAAGGATTGGAGGTTAAAATCAGGCCATGCAAAACTATAAGGCAGAAAGCTGTCCGGAGATGTCATTCTC
>JANOGR010000012.1:0-3116 GCA_031406095.1 Ignavibacteriales bacterium | reverse complement strand
GCGAGACGTTGGGGATTCTCTCATCGATTATGGCGGCGAGCATGGCCACAGCGCCCATCATCGCTGGTACCTTGTTCGAGCTCGAGAACAGCCTCCCTTTTCTCGTTGCATCGGGGTATCTCACGGCCGGTCTGTTGATTGCGATCCGGTACCGCCGCAGGCGCTCCACAGAGCCCGCGGGCGAAGTTGCAAATTAGAACTGCTTCGAATGTAATTTCAGGTTTGTTGTCTTTGCGGGTTTTTACTTATAGAGAGCAGCGGCAAGTTCTTCGAAATCCTGGGGGTGCAGTGCTTCGAACTCTTTCTGAGGGATCTTTAGATACTTCCAGGTAGTGCCCGTCAACTCCGTTGCATTTTCACACCATGTTTGGGCGGCTTCATCCTTCCGCTTGACTTCGATGTCCTCTCTCCCTTTTGTCTCCGCCAGCCAATGTTCACCGTTGGAAAGTCGAAAAACAAAGTCAGGGTAATAATGCCTGAGGTTTGCGACGGCATCTGTGTATTCAATGCAGAAACCGAATTGTTCGGGAAGCTTGGCAAATGCGCCAACATCTCCGGCTGAGTCGAGAAATTTGGCAAATGATCTCTCGAATTCATTTTGGCAAGCAACAAAATTGAAGATGCTTTTCTTCGATTGCAGCAAGAGATTGGAGAACGGGAAGGGCGGCGTTGTTGAGAGCATTCGTTTCGGAGTCAAAAGTTGGGGCTTCTTTTCCTCGATAACGATGTCCCGCAAGACTCGCTCAAATTCCTTGGTAACCACATAGTTGGCAAGGTTCGAGCTCATTGCCTTTATCGTGGAGGGGTCCTCAAGGTTGACGTCTCTGCCAAAGGCTTTCTTTACAAAGAATTCTTTGATCTTTGGCACTAAGGCTGCGAACTGTGTTGGCAACTTGATGTTCTGGGCAATTCGCCGGGCATAGTATCCGATGACTTCCTGAGATGTCTGCGCGGGCGGGATGGTATACTCGCGCTCAAAGAGTTTTTCGTCGGTCAGAATATCGCGGCCTTCATAGATGAAGGTCTTGATTTCCGCTTTGTCCTCCTTGAACGGAAGCGGGTTGACCCTGAACGACATGACATCTATCGAAGCGATCTCTTCAGCAAGGGATTTTTTGCGGGATAGGATCGGACTCAGTTCAGGAACGCCAATATCAGCATCCTTTTTGTTCCCATCCGGAGCGATGGTGAATATCTGTAGCTTGTCTTTCCCGATTTCGAATGTCTCAAGCTTCAAATCCTCGAGTTTTTCAAGGTCTTCTACGAACGCAAGAAAAGCCTTATTGCCTATGACATCAACTCTCTCTGAATAGCCAGACTCCGAGCCTCTGAACATTCTCCTGAGGCCTCGTCCGATTGTTTGCTCCGGCAAGATGTTCGCTTTCGACGAATAAGGTCGAAGCCCGACAACAACAGTAACGTTTTGGACATCCCAACCCTCTCTGAGCATTAACACGCTGACAATGGCATTCACGGGAGATTCTTCCTCGTCGACCTGACGGGCGAGTTTTCGGGCCTCATCCAGGTCCTTCTTTGAAACCTCGCCAGCCTTGTCGGTGTGAATAATCAGGGTTCTGTCGCCTTTGAAATCCTCAGGATACTTTGTCCGAAGCCAATCCCCGACTTCATCGGCTTCGTCAGTGCTGTTCATCATTATGAAAAGAATTGGTTTTTTCTTCAGAGGGTCGAGCAGGTCCCGATACTCTTTCCAGCGCTCTACTCCTGCAGTGAGGAATGGTTTGTATCGTGTGCTTGCTACGGTTGACCTTGCTTCTTCAATCTTCGAGACGCCTTTTACCGGTCGCTTAACGATCTGATCAAGGATGGCCTGTTTGAGGGGATAGTCGAAGACCGTCCATGCGAACAAACCGCCCTTTGAGTATCTTGGCGTTGCAGAAAAGTCGATTTGAGCGGAGATCGGACGTGACTGGTGCAGGTTACGAATGATGATATTCCACTCGTTTTCCTCGTCATGTGTGTGATGCGCCTCGTCATTGAGCACAAGCAGCTGCCCGTCCCGCTTTGCAATTCTTTTGTCAAAGTCGGTGATTTCGAGCTTTTGAGCTCTCGGTTTTGGACCGAGAAGGTTTGTCAAGACCTCCGGCTCGTCCGTCTGCTGCTTGTTCGAACGTTCATAGAACTGCTGGATGTTCGAGAGGAATAAGGCACCTTCGCTGTGGGCACGTTCTGAATCGGACCGCATGTAGCACTCCATGTCCCAAAAAAGATCGAAGTGTTTGGGATACATCGGGTCGGCCCGGAAGATATGCCCGGCCTCAAAGTCCGTGCGCAGACGTTCAAACACGATAACGTTCGGAGCAACGATCAGGAACGTTTTAGCGTACTCTTTAGGGTTTTCCCGAACCGCATTCAGGTACTGCCAAACGATGGCCAGCGCCATGACCTTTGTTTTGCCGCTACCCGTTGCCATTTTGATGCAATACCGGGCGAAGTCGTCGTACGGAGGTAATCGCAGGTCCTTGGAGCTGAAAGCATAGCGTTCAAGCAAGGCCTTTCTTGACCTGACGTTTTCGACTTCGAAAACATAGATCAACGTTTCGATAGCCTCTCTTTGGGCAAGGTGATACTTGAACGTGTGACCGTTCGGCAAACGATGGTCAGTGTTAAACCAATGGTTCAGGAGTTCGCGCGTTGTAGCTGTTACACCTTTGTAAGAACCGGCTCTCCATGAGGAAACAGCGTTTCGAAGGGCGGGAACGCAGGGTGCTGTGGAAAGGTATTCCTGGATGTCAAAGAAGCCAGGTGGCTGCTTTGCAGTCGATGCTGGCTTTCTTTTTTTGGAACGTTTGGCCATCGTTAATATGGCTTTTTTGAATGATTTTGGAACGTTTGTTGATCGATTGTCAACGTCGTCGGGCGCTCATGGATCGATTGTCTAACGTTCCCTGTTGCAACTTAATATACGCTTTCCGTATATTGATATCGGAATTGACCGGAACTCGAACTGTAGCCTCTGTGGCGAGCGTTCCCCTTGAGGGATAGAGTTCCGGTTTTTTATTTTCTGCCGCTCCTACCTTTTCGCTTCGCAATCTTTTTCCTCTCATAGGCTTGCTGTTTGACGGTATCCAGTTTTCTAGGCCAAACTTGGCAAAATA
>JANOGR010000386.1:0-21289 GCA_031406095.1 Ignavibacteriales bacterium | reverse complement strand
GCAGGCCGCAAATCCGCACGCTGCACTTGTTGAACGTGAATTGAAACGCCGCGGTTACCGCGTCGCTGTCGTCGCTGATCATCAGAGGGCTGAGATTCGTGGCAGCAAAGGGCAGGCGGGCGTCTGGGGCTCGATTCTTTTTCACGCAAGCGTTTTGCTGATCCTTCTCGGTGTCGCCTTAAGTACATTCGCCTCTTTTGAAGCTTCGGTTGGCCTCACAGAAGGCCAGACCTTCGACAGTCAGACGGACCGTTATGGCGTTCAAAAGTCGGGATCGCTCTATCCATCCTCTTCGCCACACCTCTCCATGCGGTTGGTGCGCGTGGAACCCGAGTATCTGGTCAATGGTGCAACGACCGTTGCCTCGATTATCGAGTCATCGGTTGGTGGCAGGGTTGAACGCTTCCCCGTGTATATCAACCACGGTGCGTCGCTTGGCGGTAAGACTATTCATCAGGGGTTCAAGACGGGATATTCTCCTCTTATCGTGATAGAACGACAAGATGGTCAAGCTTTGCTCAATGGATACACGCGACTGGCGACAGTCGCAGTTGGGGGAAAAGAATTGTATCGGGACTTTATCGAGTTTCCAGATCGCAATCTTCGCGCAGAGTTTGAATTCTTCCCCAATGTCATTGACACCATACGGGATGAATTCTCACTTAACGGTTCCTACGAGCATCGAAGCTCTAATCTGAACAATCCGGTGTTGCGTGTTGCGCTGCTCGACAACGGAAAGACAATCTTCGATCAGCACCTGTTGATTGGATCATCTGCCCCGGCGGGGGGCTACACTATTTCGTTTGCGGATGTGCGTCGTTGGACACAGATCGATGTTTCCGACGACCCAGGGCAAACGGTGCTGATTCTTGGTTCTCTATTCGGAGCAATTGGATTGGCGCTGCGCCTCGTTTGTGTTCGGCGACGGGTGGTCGTTATCATAAATTCCCTTCACAGTAGAATTTTGTTCGATGTCAGCGGCTCCGCCGAGAAATTTCAGGAGACGTTCAAAGAGGATCTCTCATCGCTCCGCCTGGCGATCTCGGAGCAACTGAAAAAGGTTCAAGTTTCCCGCCACGATGAATCCGTACCGGTTTGTCAGCCGCACAAATCTGAAATGGTTCATGTTCTCGGTGAGGCTGCACCACAGAACGTTGGAAAACCAGAGGCGCGTGTTTCTGAGGAGGTTCTATAACTCGTGGAAACAATCCTCTCAATGTTGTTTTGGCTGACGGTTGTAACCTACGCTTTGAGTTTCGCGCTGTTTGCCATAGCGCTCGTGTTTCGAAAAGCGCAGGTCTTGGATCGTGCGATTCTCGCCGCGTGGGCCGGCTTTTTCCTGCACACCGCAATTGTTACCGCGCGCTGGATTCAAACCGGTCATCCACCGTTTGTCTCCTATTTTGAAGCGATGTCCGCCAGCGCTTGGTTCGGCATGCTGGGTTATCTCATGCTTCAACAGTGGAAACCTTTTTTGCGCGCCATCGGCGTTGGGCTGATGCCGTCGGTCGTGTTGCTGATGGGCTGGGCAGGCACTCATCCGTTCGGCGGTGACGTTCTTCCCGTGAGTCTGCAAAGTTTCTGGCTTTTTATCCATGCATCGTTTGCCACGGCGGCTGTCGGCTGCTTTCTTTTTGCCGCCGGCGTGGCTAACATCCGCCTATACAGAACGCGGAAGAATGGGGCTCTGGACGAGACGCTGCGCACGGCGTCGGCTGAACGATACGATGAGTTCAACTTTCGCCTCATTCTTCTCGGGTTTCTCTTCTATGGCATCATGATCGTCTCGGGGTCAATCTGGGCTGATGCCGCCTGGGGACGATACTGGGGGTGGGATCCGGTCGAAGTGTGGAGCCTTATCACGTGGCTCGTCTATGCGGTGTATCTTCACATCTACTTCGCATGGAGGAGGCTGCGCGGCCTCTTTCTTGCCTGGTATGCCATTGCTGCGGTGTTCGTGGCTGCCTTCTCGCTGTGGGGCATTCACTTTTTCTATACGACCATTCACACGTATGGAGGCTCATAACCATGCGCTCCCGACTGCGTATCGTCTACGTGTTGCTTGCTGGAGCGCTGCTCGGGCTTATCCTGACATTCCTGGTGGGTCCATCGGAAACGAATCTGATTGACAACGCATCCCGCCTCAGGCACACCGAATTCGAAGAATATCCGTTCTTTATTGGGGTGAAAAAAGTCTCAGAGACAGACACATCGCTTCGACCGTTTGCGCTTGCGTTGCACGGAGGCAGATTATTGGTCTCGTATCTCAGCTCAGATCGTGTGGATGAGTTCTCCGAGAACCTTGAACCTGTGCGGACGTTTCGATTGTTCAATGGTGAGCGTGCGTCAATTACAGGTCTTGCGGTGAGCGGTGATCGCTTGTATGCCGCAGATTTTCTATCGGGTGAACTGCTGTTTGTGGAGTATGCAACCGGAAAGGTTGTCCAGGCGTTTGGTCTGCTTGCCGATAAGAAGACACGAATGAAAGCAATCGGCGTCACCCACGCGGAAGGCAATCTTTACGTAACGGATGTTGCAGCAAATCAGATTCTTGTGGTCAGCGCATCAACCGTGCCGAATGTGCGAGATGAAGGAGAACTGATACTGTCCTTTCCCTCAGGGTCAGCAAGCGATTTTCATTTGCGCTTCCCGGGTTTTTCCGCAGTGACGCCTGATGGCCGCTTGCTTGTGGGCGATGTCGGCAATAAAGAAATGAAAGCATTCACCTGCAGTGGCAGGCCTGCACACAAGTTCGAGAACAAGGGTGAGGCTGCACTCACGGTTCCGATGGGCATCGCACAGGACGATCTTCCCTCTCCCAAACTCCAGGCAAGGGCTGATACGGTTTTTAATCCTTCGGGTGTTTTCGAACAGGGAAGAATTCATGTTGTCGACGCGGTCCAGGCCAGAGTGAAAGTGTTCGATGCGCTGGGAAGCTATGTCCTTTCGTACGGAAAAGAACTTCGCCAGCCGAACGGCATTGCGATCGACCGGCAGCGGCGACTCATTTTTGTGGCCGACGCTCAACTGAGCGCAATCGCTCTCTACAGGTACTGACCGCAAGGAGACGTTTATATGTCGATCTTCATCATGCTCAATAACTTCTTCCATGACTTTGCCGTGGCATTGCTATTCGCCTCGCTCCTTGTTTTGGGGCTCATTTACCGTGCGAGCAAGAAGGAGAATTTTAAGGTCCGGATAGACTTTGCGCGTGAGTTGTACCAAATGTTGAACAGGGTCATCGTGGGATGTTGGGTTGTGATCATCCTTGGCGGCATCGTTCGGACGCTTGCTTATGAGCAATACGAATGGACGGAAGCCGCAGGCCGTGGACAGGTCATCGCGTTGATCCTGAAGCACTTGCTCCTTGTGAGCTTTGTGGTGGGCGGAACGGTATTGCAGCTCCGATTAAGGAAACTATTCAAGGCACAACAGTGACCGTTCACAATAAAAAGGTCGTGTTTGTAACTCCCCCCTATCACGCGGGCGTAGTGGAATCTGCGGGGCGCTGGATGCCCCTCTCGTTCGTGTATCTCGCAGGCGCCGCGCGCTCAGCAGGTTTTGAGGCGCAAATCTATGATGCGATGACCAAGCAGCACACGATGCAAGAGGTTGACGAATCCCTGCGTGGAATGGACGCGGGCATTGTTGCCGTAACGTCTATAACGTCCACGTTGCCGTCAGCGATCGAGGTGCTCAGAAGCGCGAAGAAGCACAATCCTGGCGTGCTCACGATTCTCGGCGGCGTCCATCCGACATTTTGCTACGATGAATTGTTCGCGATACATGGAGATGTGATTGACTTCATCGTGATCGGAGAAGGGGAACGAACGCTGCCGGCGCTGTTGCGCGCGCTGGATGCAGGCATTGCTCCGGATGATGTACACGGCATCGCATTTCGACGGGAGGGAAACGTTGTGGTGACGCCGCATCAAGCATTCATCGACGACCTCGACGCTCTCCCGACCGCATGGGATCTCATTGATTGGAATGACTACCGCTACTTCGTCATCCCGGGGTCGCGCTTGGCTGCCATCAGCACATCGCGCGGGTGCACGTTTGGCTGTACATTCTGCTCGCAGCAAAAATTCTGGAAGAAAATCTGGCGAGCACGCAAGCCCGGTGCCGTTGTTGACGAGATCGAGATGCTCAAGAACACCTACGGGGCGAACGTGTTCCTCATCGTTGATGAATATCCCACCAGCGACCGCGCCCGATGGGAAGAATTCCTCGATCTTCTCATTCAACGCCGACTCGACGTGTATCTTCTGATGGAAACCCGGGTAGAAGATATCGTGCGGGATAAAGATATACTCTGGAAGTATCGCACCGCGGGCATCGTTCACATTTACATCGGCGTGGAAGCAACGAATCAGGAAACGCTCGATCTCGTGAAGAAGGAGATCAGCGTCGAACAATCGAAAGAAGCAATTCGGTTGATTCACGACCATCGTATGATCAGCGAAACGTCCTTCGTCCTCGGCTTCCCCTGGGAGACGAAGGAGACCATCGAACAAACGCTGGAGCTGGCGCACCACTACAATCCCGACTTTGCGCATTTCCTCGCCATCACACCCTGGCCGTACGCCGATATGTATGCGGAGATGAAAGAACACATTGCCGTGTGGGATTATGCGAAGTATAATTTGGTCGAACCGATCATCCGGCCAACGGCGTTGACACTGGAGGAAATCAATCGAACGATGCTCGACTGCTATCGCCGCTACTACATGCGGAAGGCACCGGAGTATTATGCCGAAAGAGACTCCTTCAGGCGGGACTACCTCAAGCGATCATTGCATCTCATCATGAGCAACTCCTTCTTGACCAAGCTCATTGCCCAAAGCGGCTACGCCAAGGAGTTTGCCCGCATGCATCAGGAACTTGCAGGTCCGGTGGAGTAATCCCCATCTCGAAGAACATGAGCAAGTGGAGACCGCATCAGCGCCTGGATGTTGATGGAAGCTACACCTGGATAAGGCGCCGCGCGACAGCACCAACCGATGAGGACGGTCTGTCGGCAGTTGTCTTGTGACGTTTAGCGGGTGTCCACAGAATCGAGGATCCGCCCTGTCCCTTTTTTCATCTGCGATATCGTCTCTGGCTGCAGTTGCCGATCGGCGTTTCAGAACGGAATCTGCGTTACAAGTTAGAGAAGTTCCGCAGTCTGGTATCTGGCCACCGCTTGGACTTATTTACATTTCAGGCGAACTACGCCGACATGGATACAATGTTGAGATTTATGACAGCATGTCCCGCCAGGATACAAAAGAGTTACGCGTTCTTTGCCTTTGTTTTGCTGATTCTGCTCTCCGATGGCAGATTTTGGTTGGAAATTCTTCTGTCAGGGGAGAAACCTCTGATAATCTTGACATCTCGTGGTGCTATACCTACCTTGTTCGACCCCGATGTTAACCCAATGATCGGTATAACAATCTCTCACTATAAGATTCTCGAAAACCCCCCGACTTCGTCCCGAAAACGGGACAAGTCGGGGCAAGTCGGCGAAGGCGGCCCTGTCCCCCGACTCGTCCGCCGTAGCGCCAGCGTAGGCGGAAGCCCAATTTACGTATTCCTGGATTAATCCATGATTGGCACAACAGTATCTCATTATCGCATCTTAGAGAAGTTGGGCGAAGGTGGAATGGGTGTGGTGTATAAAGCCCAGGACACGAAGCTCGACCGGACAGTTGCGCTGAAGTTTTTGCCACAGAACATCACTCCGACCGACGCCGAGAAGAAACGCTTCATCCATGAAGCGAAAGCGGCGTCTTCGCTGGATCATCCTAACATCTGCACAGTGTTTGAAATCGACGAGACGCCTGATGGCCAGATGTTTCTTGCCATGGCATTCTATGAGGGCGCGCCGTTGTCTGGGAAAATCAAGCTAGGGCCGGTTAAGATTGACGAAGCCTTAGAGATGGCGATTCAAGCCGCTGAAGGATTACAGGCTGCACACGAAAAAGGCATCATCCATCGCGATATCAAGAGCGGTAATCTGATGTTGACCGAGAAGGGTCAAGTCAAGATCATGGATTTCGGTCTGGCCAGGCGAACGGGGATGAGCCAATTGACCAAGACGGGTGCGACGGTCGGTACGGTGCCGTACATGTCGCCGGAGCAAGCGCGGGGAGAGAAACTGGATCATCGGACGGATATCTGGTCCGTGGGAGTTGTGTTGTACGAGATGATTGCCGGCCGGTTGCCGTTCCAGAGTGCTTATAGCGAGGCGATTGTCTATTCAATTCTGAACGAGGAACCTCCTCCCCTAACATCGCTGCGCAGTGATGTGCCGATGGAATTGGAACGCATTGTCAACAAATGTCTGGCAAAGAATGCGAACGAGCGATATCAGAGTTTATCTGATATGCTTGTTGATCTCCGAAAGCTCAGGAAAGACTTAGAAACCGAAGTCTCGAAAGTTCGACTTACACAGATGGGTGTTCCAATCAGAAATAGGAGAGTTCTGTACGGAGCTGGACTAGCGTTGGTTGCTCTCGCCTTCGTTATCGCGTATTTCTTTCCTTCCTCAAAATCTATATCAACAGAACGAAAATCCATCGCCGTGCTGCCATTCAAGAACTTAAGCGATATGAGAGAGGATGAATATTTTAGTGATGGAATAACTGAGGATATTCTCACGCAAATCTCAAAGATTGGAAACCTCCGGGTTATTTCCGGCACGTCAACGATGCAGTACAAAAACACTCAAAAGAACCTTCGCCAGATCGGGAAGGAATTGGGGGTAGCCACGATTCTTGAGGGAAGTGTTCGGCGTGCGGGTACCCGTGTTCGTATCGTTGGGCAGTTGATTGACACAGGCACTGACGAGCATTTATGGGCAGAAACGTATGACCGGGATGTTCAAGACATTTTTTCCATTCAAAGTGAAGTCGCCCAACGCGTTGCCGAAGCCCTCAAGGTTCGACTGCTGGCGGGCAATCGGCCGGAACACCAACGGAAACCCGTAGCGAATCTTGAAGCCTACGACAATTACCTGCGTGGCCGTTTCTACAGAAATGTACCGAACAACGCCGCCAATGACTCAGCAATCAAGTTGTTTGAACGGGCGATCACTCTTGACCCGCAATTTGCTTTGGCGCATGCGGCACTGGCAAGAGCCTATATTGCACGATATTTTATTTACGATCCCAATCCGCAATTTGAAGAACGCGCGTTCATTGGAATCCAAAAGGCGCTCTTGTACGACTCAACGCTCGCCGACGCCTATCTTGCGCGCAGTCAGTTGATTTGGACACTTTCCAACAAGTTCCCCCACGAGCGGGCTGTTCAAGATGTGCGCCGTGCCCTTGAACTCAATCCGAATCTTCAGGAAGCTCATTTTCATATCGGCTACATCTATCTTCACATTGGGTTGCTCGACGAAGCACTGGAAGCGTTAAAAACGTCCGTCGCACTCGACCCGAATGACAAGGCCGGACCTCCGCGAATCGCGCGCATTCATTGGTATCAGGGAAAATACGAACAAGCGCTTGCAGAATTTGAGCAGGTGCAAGGATGGGAGTCGGAGAAAGCAACGCTGCTCTGCTATCTCGGTAGGAAAGATGAGGCGCTTGCCCTTCTGGAAAAAGTGTCGAAAGGCGGATTTGATTTTCACGGCGCAGCTCGAGTTGCTGGGGCAGAAGCGCTCGTTCTCGCCACCCTGGGACGTTTCAAAGAGGCGGAGCAAAAGATCAAACTTGCTATCGAGAGTGATCAAAGACTTTCGCATTTTCACCACACCGAGTATTTCATTGCGTGTGCGTATGCGCTCATGGGGAAACGCAACCAGGCAATTCACTGGCTCCAAAGAACCGCCGACGATGGGCACCCGTGTTACCCTCTTTTTGAAAAGGATCCGAATTTGAAAACTCTTCGAGACAATCCACAGTTTGTCGCGTTCATGGAGAGACAGAAAAAGCAATGGGAGTATTTTCGAGCGAATTTATGATCGGCCAAGCCATATCGCATTACAAGATTCTTGAAAAGTTAGGCGAGGGTGGCATGGGTGTGATTGAGGTGAGTTCCGTTAAGATACAATACTAATCGGATGCGTTTTGGAGTTAAGAACACAACAACATCCCCGGATCCTAACAAAAAACCCGCTGAGCCCAAGCTAGGTGGGTTTTCTTGTTACAGGAAGATGCAAGGATTTGGTTAGTTGACCTTTGACTGTCAATCTCTCTGTGTCAGCGATTCAGCTTGAACAGGAAGCACCCTGTAGAGTTCGTCATTTTTTTGAACAAGCCGCAAACCGACTTCCGACAGCTGGCGCTGCCGCATTGACAACTCGGTTTTCGAATCATGATACCCTTCTCCCCCGACTTCCAACACTCCGTTAAATAAGTACACCGGCAACTTCGGCGGAACAACATCTCGGGTCACCGGAACTTCGAACGGCAAATTGTGGAACACGTATTCCCCCATTTCTCTTGCAGGAAATCGCAGGTCATGATAAAAAACCACATGAATGTTTTTGTCTTTCCATCCCTCGATGAACATGTGATACCAAAAGAACATCGCAGAGTGATAATCGGGGCACACAAGGACGGCATCGCCTCCCACGGATTGCAGTGCCTCTTTCACCACGATGTTGTGAGAGGGATTGGTTTTGTGATCGATGGGTTTCAGGTTCATGATCGCCATGGAAAGAGGCAGAACAACCACGAACCAGGGCCGGTAAAAACGAAATCGTTTCGTGAGCCACGTGGAAGCGTACTGCAGTCCGACCGCGCTGAAAATCGCCAGGATAAAATATGCAGGGATGAGATAAACATCGATATCGGGAATAGCATATCCAAGGGCAAACAAGAGAATCCCGGCCAAGGAAAGCCAAAGGAATCGACTCACCTGCAGATTCTGCATGGAGCGGGAACTAAGAAAGGGAAGGGGGGTTGCGAGAGCCAACTCGCGGAGTGTGAACAAAAGGAGAGCGGGGAGTCTTTCAAGGACCACCCAACTGAAAGGCAAAGCAAACATGAAGTGCTTGAACTGGCCGCCAGTCACATAGAACCAAAAAGTTTTGAAATCGGGAGCCGTCATTTCCAAATAAGGAGTCGTCGGAGACGCCGTGCGCAAGAAAACATAAGCATACTGTGTCGCACCGAAAATTATCACAAAAAGAACCCATAAGATCTTCCTCGGATTCAGGAAAACTCTTCGGTCGGTTACCCAAACGAAGTATATGATTGCCGGGAGAAATGTGATCATCGTCAGGTGATTGCCGAAAGAAATCGCGTAGAGGGCACATGCGGAATAAAAAAAACGGTCGTTTCTTTCCAAGTGCCATCGGAGGAAGCAATAGACCATCCCTGCAACAAACAGGAGGTTCAAAGAATACACTTCCGCCACCACCGATTGTGACCAAACCGTGAGACCGAGCCCAAAGCTCATAGTTGTAACGGTTGCGATTAAACCACGAATGCCCAGCTGTGAGAGAGTGCCCAAAAGGACGAGCGAGGCCAGGATTGAAAAAACAGAAGAAAGAAGGTTCGCTTTGAGTGCGACAGAGCCGAAAGGAAGAAGTCCGGTGAACCAGTGGTTCAAAACAACATACGTGGGATATCCAGGCCCATGAGGGGTTCCAAGAACATGGCCGACAAACTGGAATTTCACTGTATCACCCGAATAGCCTGGTCCGGGCAGGAGCGTGAAGGCATAGAGTGAGCCGAGAATCAAAGTGACGGCAATGCCAAGGAAGTATCGGCTCGATATCATGCCTTGAACATTCATGTTCTATTGAGGCGGGGTATCGTAAATCTCGATGAAGTCCATGTACGATTCGGAGAACCTTCGACACGCATGCCCGCCCACCATCTCCAGGATTGTTTTCTCTGGCACATCTATCAGCAGAACAAACACTCTTCTTTTTTGTGCCAGAAGTTCTCTGACGAGCTGAGGCGCTGTCTCGCCGTCATCGGCATGAAGGTCCAGAATGACGACATCGCGGTCGAGCTGCAAGGGTCCTGCTGCGTCCTTGTTCCCCCAGTACGTGAAGAAGGCTGAGTGATTCGGCACAACTCTCGAATAGATTTGAAAACGGTCGAGATTATCTTTTCTTTTCGAACGAGACTCCGCGACATCTGTTCCCACATGAATCGCAACGGCCCATCCGAGGCAAGCTCCCAGCGAAATTGACAGGATTGAGCGGTGAAACCGGTAAAGATACGTTCCAGCGATGAGCAAAGCAGCCAGGATGAGGGGCAGTTTTAATTGAGCCATGTTTCTGACAAACGGGGATTGAGCTTGCAAGGTCAAGAACACGAAGAGAATCCCAACAAAGAAACCGACGATAAGAAGTGTGATCTTTATTTCAAAACCGTCGAGGATCAATGCCAGGCTGATGGCCGCGAGGGGCAGAAGCTCGATGAAATAGCGCTGATTGAAACTCATTCCGTCGTGTCGCGCGAAGCCTGCAAAAGCAATCATCAGAAGGACAGGGAAAACAACAAGCGAGATTTTTCTCAGTTGATCGTGAGTTTTTGAGAGGCTCTGTGAAGGAATCCTCCATGCAACGACAAGCGAAATCAGCGATAACCCGATCCACGGCGTAGACTGGAGCCAGGCTTTTTTCATGACGCCGCCTACGAAGACAGCGCCGGAACCTGGCGCTCTGTACATGAACGGTTGATCCAATGGTGCGTGGTAGGAAAAGTCGACGACCTTCGCCCAAAACACCTGAAAAGGTTCGAGCACGTTCGAGGCCCCCGTTTGGCTGACATCGCTCACGTAGGCGAAAACTTTTGGGAATGGATGAAAAACATCGAGTCGTGCGAGGTTGATCAAGGAAATGACAATCAAAGGAACGGCGACGCTCGCACCATAGCTCAATGTGGAAGTAAGACGCCTCGATGGTGCGAAAAGTATTGTGACTCCCACGCAAACGGCAAAAACCACATTTTGCTCCCGCACTCCAACCGCGATCCCCATCACGAGTCCCGCCAAAGCAACAAGTGCGACTCTTTGGTTCTGACATCCGCGTGAGCAAAGGATGAAACCTGCCGTGCACAGCGCCATCGACAACATGTGCGGCCACACGCCCTGAGCGTATTCCAGGCAATAACTTCCGAGCAACAGAGCGATGCAGGCAATCCACGGAGTCAGGCGTTGCTCGGTGTGTGCCTGAACATACTTGAACACGAGAAATCCGGCGACCAGCAATGACAAGCAATTCACGAGAAAGAAACCCGGCCAGCCGAGGAGAGAGAAGGGGAAAGCGATGAAGGCGTAGAGTGGCGGCGCCAGGGCTACGATGGGAGTTGACGAGATGGGCCTTTGTCTGGCTTCGGGGTCAAAGTAATTAAGTGCGCGACTTGGAGTGAGGTTTTGTGTGTGTTGTACAGTAAAACCTCCATCTCGCAGGGCGAGAGCACTTACCATGTAATTGTCTTCATCGATAATGTACACGCCGTGGATGGCCGTTACAAAAAGAACGAGACCGATCGCTATGAGCAGAAAGAGGAGGTAGGTTGAATCGTTTCCGTGAAGCTTCGTCATGCGCGAAGCGGTATCAAAATGAATCCGCTGGCCGGTTATTCATTTCCGAGATGGAAGTTCGTCTCGAGCCGGTGAGCTGTCGGATGAACAAGGAATTCCTTTGTATAGGCCCGGTCCTTCCGGAACATCAGGAATATTCCCCATGCCAGATTCGGCAGGATGACGGCAAGAGGTTTTGCGATGAACCCTGGAAAAGGATAAAAATTGCTTCCGCCAAATTTCCTCAGATGAAATCCTCGCGGAAAGCAAACACTAAGGAACCGCAGGATGTCACTTTTCGTAAACCCCCGGACGTGCGCAGAATGGTTCTGAAGACATGTCGGCTGTTGCCCGACTGCGAGCAGGAGACGATTGTGCAAGGAGGCGAGATTCGGGACGCCGATAATAAACGTTCCGCCGACACGGAGAACCCTGGTGGATTCGTGAAAGATCCAGAAGATTTCCTTGACATGTTCGAGTATTTGATTTGCAATGAGGACGTCAACGGATTCATCCGCAAATGGAAATACATCGCGTTCGATGTTCAACGAGTGCACCGTTATTCCTTTTTGATGTAACCCTTTTTTATACTCCGCAGACAACTCAATTGCGTGAAGCTGGGCGGATGGGTTGTGCGACCGGGCAAGAAGCAAGTCAGTTCCCCATCCTGCACCGATGTCCAGGAAAACCTTCGGAGAATCGTGATTTGCTACAGCGAGAAAATGGTCGATGTGATGTCTGCCGTAGTTCAGCGACCGGTCGATAACGCCGTCCAACGGGTTCTCATGGTCCATAGAGTGTGTTCACATGCCGGTCAGGCCAAAGCTGGAGCAGAGAGAAATGCCGGCAAATTTTCAAGCCGCGTGGGAAAAAAAAGTCTGTCGTGTTGTTGAGCAACATCAACAAGAGAGGGTCTCCCCCGAGCTACTTTGAAACTTCTTTCAACGGTGCCCCGTCCACAGTTTTGGGATACTTCAGACCCAGGATTTTTGCCAGCGTTGGCGCAACATCCACCGAATGCACTGCCCGGTCTATTCGGGCTGGTTTCAAACCCCAACCCATGAACACCACAGGAATATGCGTATCATATTTGTAAGGCGAGCCGTGCGAAGTCCCGGTCGGCAGGGTCGTCAACAGACAGTTTTCGCAGTATCGAACCTGAAAATCTTCGCCGCGGGGAGCATAATAACTTCGCTGGAATTGGCCGAGGTAAGGTCGGTTCGCGGTTTTCTTGTTCGTCAATTCTCGTCGAAAATAAACGTCGACAATACCGTCGATTTTCAAGAGGCTGTCCCGCACCATGCGCTCCAGCTTCTCCTCCCCGATCTTCACGTTCTTGGCGGCGGCATAATTCAGAAACCCGTTTCGCGAAATCAACCACTCAGAGACCTTGAACTCCCGCTGGAGGAGCGTATCCAACGCTGCGATTTTTGGATGAATCTCTTTGTCAGCCATGATACGACGCCCAGTCTCCTTTTTCACATTCGAAAGATACTCGGGCAAGGGCATCACCGCATGGTCTGCCGAAAGGACAAAAAGGACGTTCCCCACCCCAATCTTTTTTTCGACTTCGCTCATGAAACTTCCGAGTGCGAGGTCGAGGCGGAGCAGGTGGTCATGGATCTCGTGGCTGTTTGGTCCAAAGCTGTGTCCGACATAGTCGGTGCAAGATAGCGCGACGCACAACAAGTCGGTGGCAGCCCGCTTGCCCAGCTTTTCGCCGTCAATAGCAGCCCGAGCAAAATCGAGCGTCAACATGTCGCCCCAGGGACTCGTTAGGATCTGCTCATTCCGCTGATTGGGGACAAACTGATGCGGGAACGCCGTGCCGACTCCCCACACCATTTCCCCTTGCAGGTCGTCCGGACCTTCGCCGTCGTATTCGCTGAAACTTTTGAGCTTGTTCCATGCGGGGGGGAGGTTCGTATCGATCCAGTTTGCAGAGTTGAACTTCTTCGCCCATTCGGGCAGCGTCTTTACATAATACGATGACGTGACGAGGTGGCCGGTTTTTCGGTCATACCAAAACGCATAGTTCGGCCGCTTTCCACCAAACAGAATCGCAGCCCGGTCCTTCGAGGCGACACTCACAACCTTTGAAGTCATTGATTCTTCCTTGAGCCAATCGCCCAGCGCAGATACCATCAAGTTTTTCGGCGAATAACCGCCACCTTCCCCCTCTATAGGTAGAGCGGTCGAGTCTCCAACACAATAGACGCGTTTCTGTGTCCTTGGGTCATACCAGTCATTGGAAAGAACTCCACTCGTGCTCGGGTAGGAACCTGTCGAAAGAGTTGCGTAACCGGGGGCGGTTTCACTCGTGGCGTAATTCAGAGTCGCGTTCGCAAAAACGATGCCCTCTGAATACATGCGCTTGAACCCTCCCGTGAATTGTTTTGCAAACCTCTCAAAATAATCCGGGCGCATCTGATCAATGGAGATAAAGACGATCAGTTTCGGCTTCTGCTGGGAAAAACTTACCGAAAACAAAAGAAGTGCAACGATCGATTTCATTCAGAACCCCTTCAGTGATTCTTTGCGAAGTTTGTTCCTTTGATCCGGGGTCAAATGAGGTTGATACTTGAACAAGGCGGATTCCCAATCTCCGTAGAAAGGATTCGGAAGGACGATAAAGCGTTTGCCGAACTCTTCTTTGAGCCGCTTCACTTCTGCTGCGCGGTCGGTAACGGATTTTCGTTCGAAGATATTTGAAAAGTCGTTCAGATTATCTCCCATAAGCAGGACAATATGATATTTGTCGGCAATCGATTGGCGCCGTTTTTCTTTGCTCGATTCGTCCGTCCTGAACATCAGATGGGCGTTATCGGAAAACGGGAATCCTCTTACGACAAGGTTCTTCTTTGTCGGCTCCAGCTCCTCTTTCTGAGTCCGACCGCTGACGTAGAAAACTTCGACTCCTTTTGAAGCCGCGTACTGGAGAAACTCAACTGCGCCGGGGAGGGCTTCTGCCTTTGCGGCATTGACCCATTCTTTCCAATATGCAGGAAACACGCTATCTCTCTGAATCATTGTGGCCTGATGGGGGCTGTTGTCGAGGACTGTTTCATCGATATCGACGATGACTGCGCGCTTCTTTTCTGTCTTCATTGCCGTTAAATCATGGTCCAGCATCAACCGGGCAACGTTGTATGCCTGATAGAAGAGCGCCTGCGCTTCGGCTGACGACTGGAACCACGCCGTAGCGCCCACCGATTGGTCGTTGATGTTTCTTCTTGCGGAGTCCTGAGAAAGAGTTGGGGTCGCGAGTGCAACCACCAGCAAAACCTCAGCAACAAAACATGTTTTTTTCATAATGTTCGTGTCCTTCTCGCTTTTCGTGGATCGAAGCTAAAACGGTTTTCTCGAAGAGTTCGATGCGTAAGTTGTCCGGTCAACATGGAGGAGTTTCTGACGCTTCTACCGGAGATGAATGTGAAGAGATTTCATTCAGCTTTGCAGCAACTCTTTTGCCTTCTCAACGACATTTTCGACGGTGAATCCATACTCTTTCAACACGACATCACCAGGGGCAGACGCTCCAAACTTGTTTATCCCAATCACAGCCCCCCCCTGGCCCACGTACTTGCCCCATCCCATCGGCGACCCGGCTTCGACGGCAAGTCGTCTTTTGATATACGGCGGGAATACTCGATCGCGATACTCTTTTGGCTGCTTTTCGAACAGCTCCCACGACGGCATGCTGACCACACGGGCCTTCGTACCGGAAGCGATAAGCTGCTCGTATGCTCCGATAACAAGCTGAACCTCGGAACCTGTGCCTATGAGAATGATTTCGGGTGTTGGCGAATTTTCAGCAAGAGTGTAAGCGCCGCCGGCGAGATGCTCCACCGGAGCGTACTTCGTCCGGTCAATCAAAGGCAGTTTCTGACGCGTCAAAATGAGCGCCACCGGTCCGCCCTTGTGCTCAATGGCAATTCTCCAGGCTACGCCGACTTCGTTTCCGTCCGCTGGACGAATGACCGTCATATTGGGGACAGAGCGCAATCCGAAAAGTTGCTCGATCGGCTGGTGTGTCGGGCCGTCCTCGCCAAGCCCGATGCTGTCGTGCGTGTACACATAGATGGGCCGAATTCCCATGATCGCGGCCAAACGCACTGGCGGACGCATATAGTCATAGAACAGTAAGAACGTTCCGCCGTAAGGGATCATCCCGGTCGTCAGTGCGATCCCGTTCATGATAGAGCCCATCGCATGCTCACGAACGCCAAATCGCAGGTAACGGCCTGTGTAGCTGCCGGCCTGGAAATCATTCATGCCCTTCACGTTGGTGTTGTTCGAAGGCGTGAGGTCGGCGGAGCCCCCGATAAGTGTGGGCAGATATGGCACGATGGCAGTCAACACCTTGCCCGATGCTTCTCTCGTTGCCATGGCTCCGGCTTCCGGTCCGAATTTCGGGATGGCCTCTTTCCATGCATTGCCGAAATCTCCCTTCCAAATGTTTTCGAGTTCGGCGGTCAACTCGGCATGGTCTTTTTTGTATTCGTTCAAGAGGGTTTTCCACATTTGTTCCCACTTGTTGCCGAGGGTGGCCGCTTTCCGGAAATGTGTCAGAACTTCCGGAGGAATGAAGAATTGTTTTTCCGGGTCCCATCCCAGCTTTTGCTTTGTGAGCTTCACCTCTTCTTCGCCGAGAGGAGAGCCGTGAGCTTCTGCGGTGTCCTGCTTGTTTGGACTTCCGAAACCAATGTGCGTACGGATCTTAATCAACGAGGGCCGGTCTGTTTCCTCGATCGCTTCGTCGATGGCATGATGGATGGTCTCCAGGTCATTGCCGTCTTCGACCGTCCGGACATGCCAATGGTACCCCTCGAACCTTTTTACGACATCTTCCGTGAACGCCAGGTCCGTCGATCCATCGATGCTGATATGGTTGTCGTCGTAGAGATAAATGATGTTGCCCAGACGAAGGTGGCCCGCGAGAGACGCCGCCTCCGCAGAAACTCCTTCCATGAGATCGCCGTCGCCGACGATCGCGTAAATCTTGTGGCTCAGGATCTGAACATTATCTTTGTTGTAACGAGCTGCCAAATATTTCGCGGCCATGGCCATGCCGACACCGTTCGCGAACCCCTGGCCGAGGGGGCCTGT
Source organism: Ignavibacteriales bacterium (assembly GCA_031406095.1). GTDB lineage: Bacteria > Bacteroidota > Ignavibacteria > UBA10030 > UBA10030 > JANOGR01. The sequence goes on along the minus strand of JANOGR010000386.1, from coordinate 4,705 downwards.
GGTTGTTTCCACTCCGGGTGTCAGGTGCGATTCGGGGTGGCCCGGCGTCTTGCTGCCCCACTGCCTGAAATTCATGAGGTCGGCCAAAGACACATCGTATCCTGTGAGATGCAAAAGACTGTATAAAAGCATGCACCCGTGGCCGGCAGAGAGAATGAACCGGTCGCGGTTGTGCCATTGTGGATTGGTCGGATTATGCTTGAGAAACCGTGTCCACAGCACATACGCCATCGGGGCAGCGCCCATGGGCATTCCCGGGTGGCCCGATTTTGCCTTTTGCACAGCATCCATGGCCAGCGTGCGTAGCGTGTTAATACAAAGCTGGTCGAATTCGGGATTGTATGCGGGAGTTATGGTTTTCTTTGCCATCGTCGTTCGAGATATACGGAGGAGATCCGTGGGCCGCTAAGATACTCAAGCCTTCCCAAAAATCCTAAGATTCCGCTTCCTACTGAGGAGACAGGATCTTATAAGAGTGCGTAATCTTTGTAGCAGCGTTCAGCATCGCCGAGACAGAGCAGTATTTCGTCCGCGAGAGCTCAATCGCGTGCTCCACGTCTTTTTCTTTTATGCCGTCGCCGTAAAAAATGTATTCAAGATGAATGTCCGTGAAGATACGTGGAAATTCCTCACGCTCGTTGGCTTTCGCACGAAGCTCGAATGCCTGGATGGGCGACCGTTTCTTCTTCAGAATCGGCAAAACATCGCTGGAAGTGCATGCGGCGAGAGAAATCAGCAACAGTTCCTTCGGAGAGGTTGCGGAGGCGCTTCCTCCGTCGTCGATGGAATTGTCCACAATCACCCAGTGGCCGGTGTTGGCCTTAGCGATAAACGTTGTTCCCTGAGCCTGTTTGAGATAGACTTCTTTCATGGATTATTCGCTGAGTAAGAAGTGAGAAGTAAGAAGTAAAAAGTTCAACAGAGTTAAAGCATGTGCAAATATCTAATATCCTGCATCGTCTGAGGGAAGCACGACTTTTCCTTTGAATGATCGGTACACAAAGACAAAATATCCGGCCACGAGAATGATTCCGATGATCCACCAGGTCAAGCCCACACTGAGACCATATTGCTGTGCAGCAGAGTTGTAAATGGTGAGGCTGTAATCGGGGTTCGTTGAGGCCGGGAGCAATGTCGGGTACAATCCAAACGCCGTGCTGGCCAGCATCCCCCCGATGAAAGTCGAGGATGAAAGGAATGCGAACTTGTCGTTCCCAGCCCTGTTATAATAGTACATTCCGAAAAGACCGAGTAACCCGAGAAGCGGGAAGAAAAAACCCCAAAGATGGTCCGAATAGTTTTGCCAGATTTGCGGCCGGATCGACCAGGTTGCAATAAACCCCGCAACCGAACCGATGGATAGCCCCCACCACGCCTTTGCCGCGAGCGACCGTGCACGTTGCTGGATGTCGCCCTCGGTTTTCAAGGCGATGTAATTCGAGCCATGAGCCATCAAAGTGAAGAACCCAACGAGTCCCATGATGACGGTAAACCAATCGAGGATCCCTGCCTCGGGAACAACGGTGAACGTTGTCCACAACGGTTCAAAGAAGTATCCATCTTTGTTCAATGGAACGCCCCGCACGACATTCCCCAGGGCCGCGCCGAAGAAAATCGAAAGAAGAATGCTCGCCAGCGAGAACGCAGCATCCCAAAAAGCTTTCCACAGCGAGTTCTGAACCTGATGCCTGAACTCGATACCCAGAGCGCGCAGGATGAGGAGCCAAAGAACAATCATGAGCGGCAAATAGAAACCGCTGAAACTCGATGCGTAGAGACGCGGGAAGGCGAAGAAAAGAGATCCGCCCGCCGCAATCAGCCATACCTCGTTGCCGTCCCACACAGGCCCGATAGCGTTCAAGATCGTCCGGCGTTCCTTCTCATTCTTCGCAGCCACCAGGTGAATGATCCCCGCTCCAAGGTCGAAACCATCCAGGATGACATACATCGTCAGCATGAAAGCAACGAGTATAAACCAGAGTGTTTCCATATATCAGTTACCTTCCGAAGGTTTTCTCGAATCACCAAGACCTTCGGAAGGTTCTCTCGTTTCTCCTGATGCATGAAAAACCTTCCAAAGGACGGTGTCGAGCTTCGAAATCCTTCGGAAGGTCATGATGCCGGCCCCTGATTGATTTTTTTCATGACCAACAGCAGGAACAAAACCCCGATCACAAAGTACAAACCCAGAAATCCGAGCAGCGTAAACAAGGCATTTCCCGCCGAAACTGTCGGCGATATTCCTTCCGCAGTCCGCATCAACCCGTACACCAGCCACGGTTGCCTTCCCAGCTCCGCAGTCGTCCACCCGGCAGTGTTTGCGATATATGGAAAAGGAAATGCCAGCATCAGGATCCACAGCAAGCGGCGCGAAGAAAAGAGTTTGCCTTTCCACAGCGAAAATGCCGAAGTCGCCATGATGGCGATGAAAATTGTCCCGAGCCCCACCATGATGTGATAGCTATAATAGAGCAGTGGGATATTCGTCGGCCACTGGTCTTTCGGAAAAGCCTGAAGGCCCTTAATTTCAGCCTCCCAGCGGAAGTGCGTCATGAAACTCAGGAATTTCGGTACATACAGCGGATTGTCGATTCTCATTTTCTCCATATCGGGCTGGCCGATGAGAATCAGCTCTGCGCCTTCCTTCGTTTCGAAGATGCCTTCCATTGCCGCGAAGGTTATCGGCTGATGCTCGTAGACCATTTTCACCTGCGCATCGCCGGTCGGGAACAGGACAAGAATCGATGAAACCACGCCGGAGACAACAGCTACTTTAAGGAACAATCTACCGAACTCCGCGTTGCGGTTTGTCAGGACGTAAAACGCACCGACCGACGCGACGACGAAAGACGCTGTGATGACCGAGCCGATCATGGTGTGGGCGTATTGCCAGCCAGCCCACGGGTTCAACAGAAGTGCCCAGAAATCATTCACGTGGACACTGCCATCCGGCGCGACAAAAAAGGCAACCGGGTGTTGCATCCACGCGTTGGTTGTTACAATGAAATAACCTGAAATCCACGAGCCGAGAAACACCGCCACCGCCGCCAGGAAGTGACCTCGCTGGCCAAGTCGCTTTTCCCCAAAGATGAAAAGGCCGAGGAAACTTGATTCAAGGAAAAAAGCAAACATGCCCTCCATGGCCAGCGTCTGCCCGATCACTCCGCCGGCAAATGTTGAAAATTTTGCCCAGTTCGTTCCGAACTGGAATTCCATCGGGATTCCGGTGACGACGCCCATGGCAAAGTTGACAGCGAAAATTCTGGCCCAAAACCGTGCGGCCTTATTATAGAGCTCGTCGTTTTTCCGCAGTGCGATCCATTTCATCACCACAATAAGCAGCCCCAATCCCATGGTAAGTTGCGGGAAGAGGTAATGATACATGATCGTGAACGCGAACTGCACGCGGCTGATGAGGAGGGCGTCTTCCATTGGTCAGGCTAGCTTGAGATGAAGAACCACAGCCATGTTATAACCTTTTGTTCGGAAAATCAATTGGCTTATCACAAAAAATGGAAACCGGTTTTTCACAACGCGGTTTCCCTTGTAGTAAACGATCGTAGCCCGACCCTTAAGGGTCGGGCTACGATGCAGGCGAAAACCACAGGCGGTTACTTCGTCCGCATTTTCTTTTCCGACCACAGCGGAGTCTGTTCCTGCGACTAGGCTAACTTTTCGATTTTCTTCGTTGAAAACTTAAACGGAAGATACAGCGGGCATACACCGATTACGTTCGTGAGGGCGAAGATAACGGCGAAAGCGCCGAGAATGATCGTTGCAAGGCCGCTGATTTGGTCTGTGAAATACAATACTGTATGAAGGGGAGAAAGGATTCGAAGTATCCTCCAGAGCCTGCGACTCGACCTTGTCAAGGTTGGCTTGAATTGTCGTTGGGTTTGACAAGGTTAATTCAGCTTTCAGAATACTGTTCAACCTTGTCAAGGTCAGGAAAAGTCTGTATAACCTCGACAAGGTCAGTCTGGACGATTTTACTTGCTGAGCTTCAAAACTGGGCTGAGAACCCGATAATCGGTAGAATTCCAAAGTCTAAGCGTGTTGTTGTGCTTACGACGCCGACATTGTCGACTTTGTATGAGTAGGCGAGAACATTCTGACGATTATACACATTCCACAAATCCAGATATGCGGTGAGCGTCCAGGATGCGAACTCGAATTTCCTGTCGAGCCTGATGTCGAGCTTGTGATAGTCCGGAGTGCGGGAGGAATTTTTCGAGCCGTCGACGACATAGTACACTCCACCTTTCTGAACCGCACCGACGACGGGAGTGTACGGATTTCCCGATGCGAACTGAAACTTGACCCCCAGCTGCCAATGTTCGGAGAGGGCAATCCCTGCAATCAGGTTGACAATGTGCGGCCTGTCGAACTCGAAATCGTACAGGGGAAGTTCAGAATTATCTCTGCGCTTCGAGACCGAGTACGAATATGATGCGCTACCGACGAACCCCCGGGTGAATTTTTTCTGGAAGGAAAGCTCGATCCCCTCCGCGTAACCGCTGCCTTTATTGTTCAGTATGTTTGTTGAATCGTTTTCTATCACGATGCCGGCAAGCTCCTTGTGATACACTTCGAGCGTTGCACGCGTGTCGTCGCTGAAGAGGTGCTCCAGGCCAAGCAGGTAATGAGTCGCCAGGCTGCTGCGCAGCAACTCGTTGAGAGGGTCGAGAGCGATTTGGTACGAGGC
>JANOGR010000345.1:0-5341 GCA_031406095.1 Ignavibacteriales bacterium | reverse complement strand
AGACTCGGGTGAAATCTCGGACATTCACAGAGACATAAGGGTTACTTCGCCCCCAAAGATTTCGCTGCCTTTTCCAAATCCTCCGGCTTCACCCACACGAACGAGCCATACTTCCCTCCCACCGCCATACCGTCAATTCCCGTGATATTCACGCCGGCATTGGCCAGTGCCTCAAGAGGTTTGAGCAGGGCTCCCGTTTTGTCCGTGCCTTTGAGAAAGAATCCCGTCATTTCAGACGCGAGTTTTCCCGCACCTTTCCAATATTCCCGCACCTTGTCTGCATTCTTCGCCACAACATTCACTTCCGCATTCCCGGGCGAAGTCGAATAACCCCATAGGCCAACGAGACCCAGGTTCTTTCCCTTCAGGTCCTTCATGACGGACAAGAGAGCTCCGGGCTTGTCCTCGAGGTTCATCTTGAAAAACGTCACACGTTGCGCTGCCATAAGTTGCCTCCTTCCAAAAAAGTTAGTATTTAGCCTCGCACACTGTCTCGATTGTACGACAAAAGCGACCTTTAGTCAACGGATACAATCCTGGATGAAGAAGTTTTATTACAATCCTGCCAAGTATAAAACCTATCTTGAGCAACTCGGTATTCAGTATCAGACAGTGAAGAAGCCTTGAATCCAAGTCTGGTAGAGGTTGTACAAAAAGAAACAAAACAGTCAGCCTGAGCGCAGTGAGCCTGCCTGCCGGACGAACTGCTGTCCGTTCGGTAGGCAGGCGTTTTCTGCGAACGAAGTCGAAGGCGATTCTCTGCAAAATTCACACTTCGACTTCGTCCCGATTCTGAAACATCGGGACTGCGCTCAGTGTGACTGAACTTTTTGGACAACCTCTACTTAGTTTCTCTATTTCGCATTTGCTCTTCTTGCAAAATTTCTACTTTTTTCTTGAACTAACCCACTTTCCTTTTCTATAAATCAATGTTAAGACGCGTTCTGTTCATCAGTATTGCCTTTCTTGTGGTCCAGTTTGCATACGGACAAACATCCAACGCTGCCTTGCCAAGCTCATCGTCGCTGAACGCGGTGGCTGCACTCGTGACCTCTGCGCCAGTACTCGACGGTGATATCATCAATGACCAGGCGTACACCACCGCCATCCCGCTCACAGATTTCTGGCAAAACAAACCCGATGACGGACAGTCGTCAACAGAGCGTACCGAGGTTCGAATTCTCTACACCGCCGACAAGCTCTATTTCGGCATCATCTGCTACGACCGGAATCCTTCCGAAATCATTGTCTCGGAGAATCGCCGGGATGCGTCGCTTGAGGAAACTGACTGCGTCCAGATTATCCTCGATACCTACTATGACCGTCAGAACGGGTTTGTTTTCGGCACGAATCCGGCTGGACTGGAGTACGACGCTCAAGTAACCGCAGAAGGCGAACTCAGTATGCTCGCACAGAGGTCGGGTTCTACAGGCGGCTTTAACGTGAATTGGGACGGGGCCTGGGAAGTAAAGACGTTAAGGGGCGATTTTGGCTGGAGCGCTGAATTTGCGATTCCTTTCCGAACTTTGAGGTATGGATCATCCAACCCACAGACGTGGGGAATGAATATCCAGCGCAGCATCCGGCGGCGAAAGGAGACATCTTATTGGGCGCCAATTCCGCGCCAGTTTAACATCAACCGTGTCTCTTACGCGGGGCTGCTCCAGGGTCTCGAAACACCCGTCCCACAGAATCTGAAATTTGCCCCGTATGTTCTGGGAAAAACGAGGAACACTCCTCCTACGCGGCCGGATCCTCTCCACACAGGACAGGCCGGATTCGATGTGAAATACAGTCTTACTCCGAGCATGACTCTCGACGGGTCTTACAATACAGACTTCGCACAAGTGGAGGTCGATGAGCAGCAAGTGAACCTCGACCGATTCGACCTTTTTTTTCCTGAAAAGCGGCCTTTCTTTCTTGAGAATGCAGGAATCTTCGACGTCGGAAGCCCTGGAGAGGTCGAGTTATTTTTCAGTCGAAAAATCGGGATCGGGCCAAGTGGAGAGGTGATACCCATCGTGGGAGGCGGCCGGCTCTCCGGGAAAATCAGCAACACGGCTGTTGGCTTGTTGGACATGCAAACGAGAGGTGTCGAGGAAGGTCCGGGTTCAAACAATTTTTTTGCGGCGAGGGTGAATCATCTGATGCCCAACCGAACTTCCGTGGGCGGACTGTTCGTGAATCGGCAAGGCATCGGGGGCTCGGATTACAACAGGACCTCGGCGATCGATGGACGCCTTGGAATCGGCGAATATCAACAGCTGCTGGGCTTTGCAGCGATCACTTCGTCTCCCGTTTATGACGGCAAGCAACATGCTTTCAAGGTTGGATTCACACACAACTCTCCCGGTTGGACGGTCGAGTCACATTTCACCGAAGTTGCAGAGAACTTCAACCCCGAAGTCGGTTTTTTGCGCCGACGGTCATACAGGAAGTCTGAATCCGTGGCCCTCCATCGCTTCAGGCCCGACGATTTCCTCGACATTCAGGAGATGCGGCCCCACATCGCCTATCGGGGTTTCTGGAATTTCACCGGATTTCAGGAGACGGGGTTTCTCCACTTCGATTCCCATTGGGAATTCAAGACGGGAGACGAGATTCATACAGGTGTCAACTTCAAGAAAGACGGAGTCACCTTTCCATTCCAGATTTATCCAGGTATTGTCGTTCCGGCCGGCACATACAACAACGTCGAAGCACAACTCGTGATTCGGTCGAACCAGGGCGCTTCGTTAAGCACAGACGGGATGTATCAATTCGGAGGATTCTTCGGCGGCACCTATTTCTCCATGAGCCCTGTCGTCAAGCTGCGCAGCGGAGACAATTTCAACGTTCAGCTCGGTCTGAACCATAGTAACGTCAAGATCCCCGAAGGCGATTTTATCATCAACGTTGTGAGAACCCGGATTTCATATTCGTTCACTCCCCGCATCTTCATCCAGGGATTATTCCAGGTCAATGATGTGACACATAAGTGGTCGGCGAACATCCGTTTTGGATTCCTTCAGTCGTCCAACACGGGCCTTTTTATCGTGCTCAACGACCTCCGGGACGCCTACAGCGGAATCGGGCAGTTGCGGGACCAGTCAGTAACAATCAAGTACACTTACTTATTCGAACTTTTGGATTAGCTTAGCCAGACCCTTAAGGGTCTGGCTGCAAACAGCAATCAAATTGGAAACTTATGGCTCACAATTTTCACAAGATCTGGATTCATTTGATTTGGACGACAAAGAACCGGGAATCCCTGCTAGAAAGAGAAATTCGAAACAGGCTGTTTGCCCACATGAAGGAACATTCCATCGAGCATAATTTACTTGTTGATGCAATAAATGGGATTGAGGATCATGTTGTTTGGTTTCACTTCAGCCAAGCATGTCAGTCAGCGAAGCGATACATTTGCTCAAAGGTGAGTCCTCACATTGGATCAACTCGGAAAAGCTGATCGAAGGTCAATTCTCATGGCAAGATGGGTACGGCGCGTTTTCAGTGAGTGATCATTTTGTTAAGCAGATTAGGAAATACATCAGAAGTCAAGAAGAGCACCATATGCAAGTAAATCATCCAACGTACATAAAAGAGTTTCTGAAAAGATGAATCAATAGCCCGACCCTTAAGGGTCGGGCTATTACCAAAACGACTCCATGAAACACGCAATTTGTTTTTCCATCCTCTCCCTCACCGCATACGCGCAGGACGAGCAACCAGATATTGCAAAGCTTTCCGGCAAAGAAATTTATAGTCAATTTTGTTCCCGTTGCCACGGCGACGACGGCAAAGGCCAGATCCCCGAGGAAATGATACAAAACATGGAAGCGCCGCCGCCCGACCTCACCGAACCGTATTTCAGCTCCGGCGAGAAACGGAAGAGCTGGCACCGGGTGATCAAATACGGTGGGAGCGTCGAAGGGCTTTCGATGTCCATGCCTTCGTGGGGCGAATCGTTTTCCGACAAACAGATCGGAGAAATGATTGAGCACATGAAAACCTTCGTTCCTCAGGAGGAGTATCCTCAAGGAGAAGCGAATTTTCTACGCGCTCACTCTGTGACAAAAGCCTTTGTCGAACAGGAGGCTCTGCTTATCCCGACATTCACGTCGAAAACGGTGAACGGCGTTTCTTTCAATGAGACGAGTACCACGTTCTACTATGCAAATCGATTCGACAACCGGTTTCAGTATGAAGCAAAGCTTCCGATTCGCACAGTTTCGTCAGCCGCTCGAAGTGATGCAGGGTTGGGAAACCTGGAACTCGGAATAAAATATGCCTTTGCTGACGATTACCGGGGTCCCTCTATCATTGCCGTAGGATTTGAGGTAGAATTGCCGACGGGGAGCGAATCGAAAGGCTTTAGCAGCGGGACGGCAGTTGCTGTGCCATATATTGCTGCCGGAATTGGACTTGGGCCGGCTGAGTTTCAAGCAAGCGCGAAGGTCGAAGCTCCGTTTGACCGCTCCAAGGCAAGCCCTGAGTTTAAATACGGGTTCAGCACTACGTTTATTCCATCGGATTCGCGCCTCGGCTTCTTTCCCGGCATTGAGCTGAGCGGAAGAAAGGATCTCTCCACTGATGAGCATCTGATGACTATCATTCCCAAGTTGTATATTGGATTAACCCGACGGGGCCACATCGCAATTTCCGTCGGCAGAGAGATTCCCGTTTCCGGCGAAAAGCCTTTCGACTCTCGATGGCTTGCGTTTTTCCTTTGGGACTACGCCGACGGGGGCCTCTGGTGGTAACTTCATAATCCTTCAAAGCGAGGTTGCTATGAAATCCAGGCTCCTTTTCCTTGTTTGTTGGTTCACAAAAAACACGCTCGGCAAGGGACGGTTGGTCTTCCCCTGTGAGTGGTCTTGCTTGTTTCCTTGTACCTATTAACCGAGGCGGCTATGGAATTCCTCTTGTTCTTCGCTTTCATCGTGCTCCTTGCTGTGGTTATTAGCACTACATCCAACCTCAAGAACAAACTTCAAGTCCTTGAGTGGGATGTTTCGCGGCTGAAAGAGCTCATCGGCCGCGTTGATGAGCTTGAAAAAGCCCACGAGAAAAAGCCTGCCCGGGAGAAGAGGACGACAGAAACTGCTGTCGCAATTGCTCCGGCACCACCTTTAAACATGGCGAGTCCCATCCGACCCTCAGTTCCCTTTCCATCTCCAACGCAAGAGAAGCCGTCCAGAACACGCGAGGAATGGGAGGCTTTCGTTGGCGGAAAACTCCTCAACCGGATCGGGGCTTTCGCTCTGATTCTTGGAGTTGGATTCTTCCTCAAATACGCCTTCGATAACAACTGGATCTCTGAAACGGTGCGGGTTTTGATCGGAGCGTTTGCGGGGTTGTC
>JANOGR010000322.1:0-7663 GCA_031406095.1 Ignavibacteriales bacterium | reverse complement strand
CCGATCCACCGCTCTCGCGATCCTCAAGAAAGCGAAGGTGGATGCCGGCAAGCGTATAGCAGACTTATCGGAGGAGGAAGTGGCGAGCATCCGTTCGATCATTCAGTCGGACCTGAAAGTCGAAGGGGCTCTTCGAAGCGAGGTCCAGTTGAACATCAAACGATTGATGGACATCGGAAGCTATCGCGGGTTGCGCCATCGGAAGGGCTTGCCTGCGCGTGGCCAACGAACCCGGACGAATGCCCGGACGCGTAAAGGCAAGAGAAAAACTGTCGCCGGCAAGAAGAAAGCACTCGAGAAAAAATAGTCTGAAGGAGGAACGTAACATTGGCTAAACAAGTTGCTGCACCGGTTGTAAAAAAGAAGAAAAAAGTCCATGTCGATGCGAGCGGGAAGGCGTTTGTGAAGGCGACGTTCAATAATACCATCGTCACGCTGACCGACACCTACGGCAATGTCATCGCATGGTCATCGTCAGGAAAAAACGGTTTTAAAGGCTCCCGAAAAAGCACGCCCTTTGCGGCCCAGGTTGCTGCCGAGGCGGCGGCGAAGGAGGCGGTGGACCTTGGACTGAAGAGGGTCGAAGTGTTCATCAAAGGGCCCGGAGGCGGGCGGGAAGCGGCGGTTCGTTCGCTGCAAACGTCCGGGCTGGTAGTCACCATGATCAGGGATATTACCCCGATTCCGCACAACGGGTGTCGTCCCCCGAAGAAACGAAGAGTGTAGTTCATTTAAACAAGGAATCTATGGCAAGATACTTAGATGCAAGTTGCAGGTTGTGCCGACGAGAGCGCCAAAAGCTGTTTCTCAAAGGGACAAAGTGCTACACGGACAAATGCCCGGTGGAGAAAAGAGGCTTTCCTCCCGGTCAACACGGTCAATCACGGCGATCGAGGATTTCCGAATACGGACTCCAGCTTCGTGAGAAACAAAAAGTCCGTCGCACGTACGGTCTTATGGAGGCCCAGTTCCGCAATTATTTCGAACGGGCTCTCAGACATACCGGTAGAACGGGCGACATGCTTATCAAGATGCTCGAGCGGAGACTGGACAACGTCGTGTACCGACTTGGGCTTGCACCTTCCCGCAAAGCCGCACGCCAGCTCGTCTTGCACAGACATTTCACGGTGAATAACCAGACCGTCGATATTCCGTCATACCTCATGAATTCCGGCGACATGGTGCAGGTGCGTGAGAAAAGCAGGAAGCTCGAAGCGATTCACGCATCGATGAAACGAATGAAAGACACAGCCATGCTGCCATGGCTCAGCCTGGACAAGGCCAGCATGACGGGGACGTTCCTGAATGTTCCCGAACGGGCGGACATTCCATTGAATGCGAACGAGCAGCTCATCGTTGAGCTGTATTCGAAGTAACCAACTGAACATTCTTGAACTTTTAACCACCTCGATGTTTTCGAGGGAAAGAAGAATATGAGCACGATCCTCCAAATACCGGAAAGAATTGAACTCGAAGAGACTTCGACATCTGCGAACTTCGCCCGGTTTACCGTCCAGCCCCTGGAAAAAGGGTTTGGCGTAACACTCGGCAACTCATTCCGCCGGGTGTTGTTATCCTCGCTGCCCGGGACAGCCATCACCGCCATCCGGGTCGACGGAATTCAGCATGAGTTCTCCACGATTAAAGGAATGGTGGAAGATGTCGCGGATTTCGTCCTGAACCTGAAACAGGTCCGCATCAAAGCCATTAACAAGAAAGCATCGAAGCTGACGGTTCCTGTGAAGGGACCGGGCAACCTCGTCGCAGGGGATTTTCAGAAGGCTTCGAGCGAAATCGAGGTTCTCAATCCGGATATGCACCTGGCCAGGCTCAACAAAGATGCCGACTTTGAACTCGAGATACGGCTCGGTCGCGGGAAGGGTTATGTGATGGCGGATGACAACAAATCCCCGGATCAGCCGCTGGGGATGATTGCTATTGATTCGATTTTCACGCCGATCAAGAACGTCCGTTACTTCATCGATCCCACGCGTGTGGGCGGGCAGACAGACTTTGAAAAACTGGTCATGGAAATCGAAACGGATGGGTCGATTTCTCCGCAAGACGCCCTGACGCACGCCGGGAAGATTCTGCGTGACCATGTGCAACTGTTCATCAATTTCGGCACAGAGCCCGAGGCGGAGAAGGTTGAGGGCGAACAAGAAGGAGAAGTTGCGCGTGTCAGGAAGATTCTCAAGATGTCCGTGGATGAACTCGAGCTTTCCGTGCGGTCGCACAATTGTCTCCGCTCCGCGAGTATCAAAACGATGGCTGACCTCGTCCGGAGAAATGAATCGGAGCTTCTGAAGTTTCGCAATTTCGGCCGGAAGTCACTGGCAGAACTTTCCCAAATCGTCGATGAGTTTGGCCTCAGTTTCGGCATGGACGTGGACAAATACCTGAAAGACGGAAACGCCTGAGGGCGTGAAGGAAGAATCGTATGCGGCATTTAGTATCTGGACGAAAACTCAAACGAACACACAGCCATCGGCGCGCAACCCTGGCTGCTCTCAGCGTATCGTTGATCCAACACAAAAAGATTCGCACGACGATGGCAAAAGCCAAGGAAGCAAGGATGTTCGTCGAGAAACTGATCACCCGCGCAAAGAACGCTGTGGCGAAGGAGGCGGGCGCCACGATGAAGAATGTCCATGCACGAAGGGAAGTTTTTGCGTTCCTCCGGGACCGCGGTGCGGTGTCGACGCTCTTCAATGAAATAGCGGCCAAAGTTGCAACCCGGCCCGGCGGCTACACGCGCGTCGTGAAGCTTGGCCGTCGCCACGGCGACGGGGCTGAGCTGGCCATGATTGAACTCGTCGACTATAGTACTGGTCAGGAGAAGCAGGCTGCGAAAGCTTCCAAGCCGGACACGAAGAAAAGGAAGAAAGAAGGAAAAGCGGAAAAGGAAGTGAAGAAGGAAGAGCGGAAGGGTGAGGCGGCCGGAGTGACGGAGAAAAAGCCATAATGTTTTGTTCCACCAACAAAGGACCAAAGCTATGCTGAAGATTACAACAGCTGAATTCCTTCAGGGCGTCGCCGACCTCAGGCAGCTTCCAAAGAACGAGCTCAGAGAAGTACTGTTCATTGGACGGTCGAATGTGGGGAAGTCCTCGTTGCTGAACAAGGTGTGCGGACGAAAGAACCTCGCCCGGTCCAGTGCCATCCCCGGGAAAACCCGCGAAATCAACTATTACATCATTAATAACAATTTCTATTTCGTCGATCTCCCGGGCTACGGCTATGCCAAGGTTCCGGAGCAGATGCGGGCAGGCTGGAAGAGGCTGATTGAGGATTTTCTCAAACGCGGAGAGCCGATTGGGCTCGCCATGCAGCTCATTGACTCCAGGCAGGAACCCACGCCGCTCGACCTCATGATGATGGACTGGCTCGAGTATTACGAAGTCCCTTATCTCCTTGTCCTCACGAAGGCTGACAAGCTGCCGACGAGCAAGCTCACGAAGCAGCTGGAAGCATACCGGGATCGGTTCCACTCCCAGCTGACCGACGGAGGTTGCTGCGCAGGAATCGTTCCGTTCTCCATTGTCACGGGCGACGGACGCTCCGAGTTGCTAAGGTTCATCGAGGGTCACTTGAATCACACGCCTCGCAGAAAGAAGGAAGCTGTCTAGTCGACCTTGATTCGACTTTCTTCCCAAGACCTCGAAAGACCTTCGAGGTCTTTTTTTTTGCCTCATTTGCATATCCAGTCAATTCCTTCTATTTTTCACCGATCACTGAAAGGGACCTCGTTGAAAAAGCGACTTTTCACTCCCGGCCCGACTCCGGTACCCGAGTCCGTCATGCTGAGGATGGCTCAACCCATCATTCATCATCGTCACCCGGAGTTCCTGGAAATCCTCACCCGCGTCAACAAAAACCTCCAGTACCTGTTTCAGACTTCGCACGAGGTGCTGACACTGACGTCATCAGGAACGGGTGCCATGGAAGCCGCGGTATGTAACCTTCACTCGCCCGGCGAGACGGCCATCTTTGTCAACGGAGGAAAATTTGGCGAACGGTGGGGCGAGATCCTCCGTGCGTATGGCGTACAAGCGCTCGAAATACAGGTTCAATGGGGTGACAGTGTGACCCCGGACCAGATTCAAGCTGCAACGAAAAGCCATCCCTCAGCAAAGGCTGTCTATTTGACTCACAGCGAGACGTCCACTGGGGCGGCCACCGATATCAAATCGATTGCAGCCGCCGTTCATCAGAATTCCCAAGCAATCGTCGTCGTCGATGGAATTACGGCTGTCGGTGCGATGGAAATGCGGATGGATGATTGGCAAATCGACGGCGTTGTGACAGGGTCTCAAAAAGGCCTGATGATTCCGCCGGGGCTCGCTTTTCTTGCTTTCAGCGAGAAGGCCTGGAATGTGGCCGGCCGTTCAACGTTGCCGAAGTATTATTTCGACCTTCAGAAAGCTCGCAAAGCCTTTGCAGAAAATGACACGCCGTGGACCCCCGCCGTGTCCCTCGTTATCGCAGTCGACGCCGCCCTTGAAATGGTAAGGCAGGAAGGTATCGAGAACGTGTGGGCGAGGCATGACCGGCTGGCCCGGGGGATTCGGTCGGCTGTGCAGGCCCTTGGGCTGAAAATACTTGGGAAATGCCCGTCAAACGCCCTGACAGGCGTGTTTATACCCGAATCGGTTGATTCCAAACAATTCAACAAAGTCCTCAAAAACATGTATGGGATAACCGTTGCGGGAGGTCAGGGGCACCTGAAAGGGAAGATTTTCAGGATTTCTCACCTTGGATACTACGACGAACTCGATATGACGACCATGATCTCCGCCCTTGAAATGACTTTGCGTGAATGCGGGTACACGTTTGAACTTGGTTCGGGTGTTCGGGCTGCCATGCAGGCGTTTGCTCATTAGCAGGATGTTGAAGAAAGCATGCACCAAACTTTTTGCTTGTCATTCCCGCACGTCTTAAGCGGGAATCCAGAACGAGTTTGAGCTTAGCCCTAGGTTCAATCAAATGACAAATGACGATAGGATTCGGGTTCTGGACTCCTGCTTACAATCCGCCCGCCAAACAACGTAGCGGGCAAGCGGGAGTGACAGTCTCCTTTTCTGTTTGTCGTAGCGCTTGATTCTGAGAAATTATGCGTGTTAACGTCAGGAGGAAACTCCTGACGCAATCGCAGAACCAGTTTTTCAACAACCTGTAGAGAACAAACCATGAAAGTTCTTGTCAGCGATCCGATCGAACAGGTCTGTGTTGACGTGCTCACTTCCGAAGGGTTTCAGGTTGATGTGAAGCCGGGAAGGCCGTTCTCGGAATTACTTGGATTGGTGGAGGATTATGACGTGCTGATCGTGCGCAGCAGCACTGATGTCAACTCGGAATTGATCAGCGCAGGCAGGAATCTCAAGATTATCGGCCGGGCTGGTGCGGGAGTCGATAATATCGATGTGGAGGCTGCGACGAGGCGTGGTATCATTGTGATGAATACTCCCGGAGGCAACACGGTCTCGACCGCTGAGCACACGATGTCCCTTTTGTTATCCCTTTCACGGAATATCCCCCAGGCGAATGAATCGCTCAAGTCGGGGAAGTGGGAGCGCAAGAAATTCGTGGGTACCGAGCTTCAAGGTAAGACAATTGGAATCGTCGGCCTCGGGAAGGTGGGCCGTGAAGTGGCAACCCGCTGCCAGGCTTTCGGCCTGACGACGATTGGATTTGACCCGCTTCTTTCCGTAGAAGTGGCCTCGCGCTCCAACATTGAACTCGTAAACCTCAACAAGCTCTACGAGCGCTCCGATTTCATTACCGTGCACACTCCATTAAACGACGAGACACGCGGACTGATCTCGGACAAAGAGATTCAGGCTTGCAAGCTGGGCGTCCGAATCATCAACTGTGCCCGCGGCGGCATTGTGGATGAGCAAGCGCTGTTGCGTGGTCTAGAGTCCGGCAAAGTGGCCGGGGCAGCGCTCGATGTGTTTGTTACTGAGCCTCCCGAGCAACATCCCCTCCTCAAGCATCCGAAAGTGATTGCCACACCACACCTCGGCGCTTCGACGGAAGAAGCGCAGGAAAAAGTAGCCCGCCAGATAGCTACGCAAATTGCTGATGCTCTGAAAGAGCGCGGCGTGTCCGGAGCGGTGAATGCCGAGGCCATTCAGTTCGCAATGAAAAAAGAGCTCAGACCCTTCATTTCGTTAGCGGAGAAACTGGGGAGCCTCCAGGCACAACTGATGCGAGGTCAGCTCCGGCGGATCACGGTCACGTGCTCTGGAGCGTTCGTCGCCCAGGCATCCGAGCTTATCACTGCTTCTGTGTTGAAGGGACTTTTATCACACTTGCTCTCGGAACCAGTCAACCTCATCAATGCGCGCGTGATCGCAAAGGAAATGGGCGTCGCCATCGATGAGGAACGGGAAAGCGACCATGCAACGTATACACATCTCATTTCCCTACGGTACACCACGGACCAGGAAGCGAGAAAATTCGCCGGGACGGTTTTTGCCGGCACGCACGTTCGAATTGTCCGGATCGACGACTACCATATGGAAATCAACCCGGATGGCCACCTTCTCCTCTATAAGAATGTCGACAAGCCCGGGATGCTCGCAAAAGTCGGCTCCGAGCTTGCTTCGGCTCAAGTCAATATTGCCGGAGTGGCGTTGGGCAGGGATAACCCGGGTCAAAAGGCGCTAACAGTAATGAATGTCGATACTCAGATCTCTCCGGAAGTTCTAAAAAAACTTGAGAGAATCGATGGAGTCTTTGAAGTGAGTCTTGTGAGGCTTTAGCAGGTTGAAAAACTGTTTTGGGTAGCCACGGCCTTTAGTTAGAGGTCTCGAACTCCGACTTATGGGGCGGGCATGTGAAGGGATAGTCGGAGCTCTTAAAGGTGTGACATATGAGAGGTTTATGCTTGATTTCGTTGACGAGCAACGCGTCCGATAAAATCGAAAAGTTCCTTTTTGACTGGGCCTTTCAAGAAAGACCTCCGACTACCCACATGCAAATCCCCGCCAAAAGTCGGAGGTCCGTGCTACCGAGAATACGTCGCCGCATAAAGTGAAAAAGCAGATCGTGCATTGGGCGAGGATGTTGAAGGGAAGGAGGTCGTGGAGGGTCGACAAAATGTAATCGGGCTTTAGCCCCAAATCGCGCAGAATTATCGGTTAAAACCCTCATTTTGTTTCTTGCATTCGTTTCCACGAGCTGAAGCTCGTGGCCGTAAACGCCTTTTTCAACAGCCTGCTTATGAAGATTTCCAAAACTTCTTCCACTGCAAGTGTCTACGTTTAACTACACTAGGGGATTCTGATCGAATTGTAGAAGCTTGTTAAAAAAGGACTTGACAAGAGCAACTCCAAGCTCTATATTTCTCACGGTTACCCACTGAAACGCCAACCTACAAGAAGGAGGTGACGCGTATCAACCTCGCAAAAGGGGAGACTCAAAATCCTGCGAGGTCCGACAAATTGAAAAAGTTTGACTCACCAACGCCAGAAGCGAATCGCGTTCACAATGAAACTTGTTGGAACGAGTTTCCTTCTCGGCTGAAGTAAAAACCACTTTACAATAAACATTCTCCCATCAAAGGAGGTAGCTATGCTTCGAAAGCTATTGGTAGGTTTCATCGCGATGTTCCTTCTTCCGGCATTGCTCATAGCGCAAGACGGTAAATTGCGCGGCA
>JANOGR010000302.1:0-10694 GCA_031406095.1 Ignavibacteriales bacterium | reverse complement strand
CCCGGCTGCACAAGATCCTGGAGAATGAGGAAGTGCGGGCGATTTTCACCGCCATCGGGGCGGGGGTGGGCGAAACCTTTGACGCGGCAAAAATCCGCTACGGCAAAATCATCCTCATGTGCGACGCGGATGTGGACGGCTCCCACATCCGCACGCTTTTACTGACGCTGTTCTTCCGGTATATGAAACAGATCATTGACCTCGGCCATCTTTATATTGCCCAGCCGCCGCTGTATAAACTCAAGAGAGGAAAGACAGAGCTCTACGCGTTCGACGAGGAAGAGCGGGACGAGATTATCAAGCGAATGAAAGCCGAGAAGAAGGTTAAGGTTGAGAAAGATGTTGTGGAAGAACCGGCAACGGCTGTCACCGAGGAGGGAGCGGTGGTGAAGAGTGACGGGATCGCCATTTCGCGGTTCAAAGGATTGGGCGAGATGAACCCGGACCAGCTCTGGTCCACGACAATGAACCCCGAGACGCGCACGATCCTGCTGGTGACGATCGACAACGCCGCAGATGCCGACAGGACGTTCTCGATTCTCATGGGCGACGCAGTGGAGCCGAGGCGGGAGTTTATCGAGAAGAATGCAAAGTATGTCAGGAATTTGGATGTGTAGCTATGAGCGACAAAAAGCATAAGACACACATCCTCATACTGGATGATGATGATCCCGAAAGAGAGATGAAATTCGAGATCGATTTCCAGCTTTCGTTGACAGCAACTGAGCGGTACGAAATCATGGACAGTTTGGTGCGGGATGTCCTTGAGTTGGCGAGTCGGAATGGATATCAAAACACTCCTCCAATCGTTGCTCGATCATAGGGTAAAGTTTCTCGTCATTGGCGCTTGGGCTTTGCCGGCGTATGGCTACGAGCGACCGACGCGGGATATCGACATTTTCTTTGATCCGACAGAGGCAAATGCCCGCAACTTGGTCGAGGCGCTGCAAAAGGCGGGTTACGATGGAATTCAGGATCTGCCTATGGAACAAATCCTTAAGAAGAAGATTTTGTTTCGCCAGTTCTTATTGCAGACTGACATCCACCCGTTTGTGAAAGGCGCCGTATTCGAGGAGGCGTGGAACACCCGCGTTGAGACAGAAATAAAGGGACTGCATGTCTTCGTGCCGTCTTTTGACGTATTGTTAAGCATGAAACGAGCTGCAAACCGGGCGAGAGACCAGGAGGATGTTCGGCAGCTTGAGGCCCGGAGAGAGGCATTCGGGAGGAAGCCGGGATCTCAGTGACTAAAGCGCAGAGAAGAATGCGAAGTATGTGAGGAATCTGGATGTGTAAAGTTTGAATGGTTGGGAGGTTAACCTATGCTTAAGAGAAAAAAGGACATGCGCTCGAAAAAATCTGGCCCAAAGCAAAAACTCGTAATGTAGAAAGCGAGAAAAAACTTAGCCATGGCACAACTGAACGAAAAAGTAGTCCCCGTTGACATTGAAGAAGAAATGAAGGGGTCGTACATCGATTATTCGATGTCCGTCATTACAGCGCGAGCCCTGCCGGATGTGCGCGACGGCCTCAAGCCCTCCAACCGGCGCATCCTCGTGGCAATGAACGACCTGGGCCTCGCTCCCGGCCGCGGTTTTCGGAAATGCGCAAAGATCGCCGGCGACACCTCGGGCAACTACCACCCGCACGGCGAGCAGATCGTGTATCCGAGTCTCGTGCGTATGGCGCAGGATTTCAACATGCGCTACATGATCGTGGAAGGCCAGGGCAACTTCGGCTCCATCGACGGCGACAATGCGGCAGCCATGCGTTACACCGAAGCCCGCCTCACGCCGCTTGCTATGGAAATGCTGTCCGACCTCCAGAAAAAACACCGTTACCTTTGTCCCGAACTATGACGGCACGCGGGAAGAACCCCGGGTGCTGCCCGCCAAATTTCCGAATCTCCTTTGCAACGGCAGCTCGGGTATCGCAGTTGGCATGGCGACGAATATTCCTCCGCACAACCTCAGTGAAGTCATCGACGGCTGCATAGCCTACATCGGTGATTCGAATATAACCAACGAGAAATTGATGAAGCACATCACCGCCCCCGATTTTCCGACGGGCGGGATTATCTACGGCTACGAAGGCGTCAAAGACGCATACACGAAGGGACGGGGACGCATCCTGGTGCGAGCGAAGGCGAACATCCAAACGGTAAAAGGTGAGCGCCAGCGCATCATTGTTTCGCAGATTCCCTACCAGGTAAATAAATCGTCTCTCATTTCGACCATCGCCGAGCTCGTGAACGATAAAAAGCTCGAAGATATCTCGGATATCCGGGACGAATCCGACCGCGACGGGATGCGTATTGTCATCGAGCTCAAGCGCGACGGGAACGCCGAAGTGGTGCTGAATAATCTGTACAAACATACGCAAATGCAGACGACCTTCGGCGTCATCATGCTGTCGCTTGTGGACGGCCGGCCGCAAGTCCTCACGCTGCGGGACATGATCCGGCTCTTCATCGAGCATCGAAACAATGTCATCGTCCGCCGCACAAAGTTCGACCTCGACGAAGCCGAGAAACGTGCGCACATCCTCGAGGGCTACCTCATCGCCCTCAAGGACATCGACGCCGTCATCAAGCTCATCAAGTTATCGAAGGACGTCGAAGAAGCTCGCGAAGGCTTGATGAAGAAGTTCAAGTTGTCGGAGATCCAGGCCAGGGCCATCCTCGACATGCGTCTGCAGAGGTTAACAGGACTTGAGCGCAAGAAAGTCGAAGACGAGTACAAAGAAACCATCAAGCTGATCGAGCAATTGAAAAGCATACTTGCAAGCAAACCGCGCCAGCTTGACATGATCAAGGAAGAATTGATCGAGCTCAAGAAGAAATACGGCGACCCGCGCAGGACAGAAATCGTTTACAAAGCCGAGGAGTTTAGCGTCGAGGACATGATTGCGGAGGAAGAGGTCGTCATTACGATCAGCCATGGCGGATTCGTAAAGCGCTTCCCCGTTTCCGGGTACCGCCGGCAAACCCGTGGCGGCAAAGGAGTTACGGGTGCAGGGATGAAGGAAGACGACTTCATGGAACACATGTTCGTCGCCAGCACGCACGACTACATCCTGATTTTCACCGACAAGGGACGCTGTTACTGGCTGAAGGTGCACGAAATCCCCGAAGCGGGAAGAATGGCAAAAGGGAAGTCGATCAACAACCTGATTACCAAAACTCCCGAAGAAAACATCTCCGCATTCATCGCCGTGAAAGAATTCGACGACAAGCATTGTGTGCTCATGGTGACGCAGCTGGGAATGATCAAGAAAGTCGTGCTTTCAGAGTTCAGCAACCCGCGCAAAAGCGGCATAGTGGCGATGGGACTGAAGAAGAATGACATTCTGAAAGACGTCAAGCTCACAGACGGCACGTGCGACATCGTCATCGGCACTCACGAGGGGATGGCGATCCGGTTCCACGAGAAGGAAGCACGGGCGATGGGACGAGGTGCGTCCGGCGTGCGGGGAATCCGGCTAGCCAAGAAAGACAAGGTTGTCGGGCTTGTTACCTTGAAGCGCAAAGGAACAACGATCCTGATCGCGACAGACAAGGGCTATGGAAAGCGAAGCGACACGGAAGACTACCGTGTGAGCCACCGCGGCGGCAAGGGCATTATCACGGTGAAGACCTCGGACAAAACCGGCCTTATGGTGGCCATCAAGGAGGTCGTGGATTCGGACGATGTGGTTGTCGTGACAACGGGTGGCATGATTATACGTCAGCACGCGACGGATATCAGGGTTGCGGGGCGGAATACACAAGGCGTACGGTTGATCCGGCTGCAGGAGGGCGACTCGGTAGCAGATGTGGCGGCGGTTGTCGCTGAGGAAGAAGCAGAGAAGAAACTTGATGCGGAAATTGAGAAGCCGGGTAAACCAGGGGAGAACGGGAAGGGGAAGCAGTAATCACTAGGTAAGGGTTTGATTAATCAAACCCCCACCTAGAGCCTCTTTAATTTTTCTTAAACAATCCTTTAATCGTCTCTTCCGCCTTCTTCTTCACGCCCTCGGTCTGTTTCTTCTTTTCTTCTTCAATCTTGTTCTCAACTTCTTTTTTCTTTCCCTCGACCATAGCGAGTTTCTCGTTCACCTGACCTTCGTGTGCTTTCAGCCTGCTCGTCACATCCTCTTTTTTCTGATTGAAATGCGTCTCGAACTCTTTTCGCTTTTCTGCAATCCTTGCGTTCACCTTGGAACGGATCTCGTTCTGAATGCGGGCGACTTCATCTCCGATGACTTTCCTGGTGCGGGAGGCGATCTGGTCATCCAGGTCCGTTGAAAAACCGATTTGGAAGTTTTCGCCGCTGTTCCAAAGCCGCAAAGCCACATTGAAACCTTTGATGGATGTTAGCACTTCCTTCACAATACGCTCTACGGTATTCCTGGGCTCGTTCTGGAAGGCCATGGTGAGGTTTCCGAAAGTGATCTTCGAAGTCGATTCAAACTTGTTGCCGGGAACGTTCACATCAATGTTGGCGCCGGCCACGGCTTTCGTGATTTTCGACGGTAAAAAGTCGGACCGGCCCATTTGCATATCTCCGACCTGCAAGCCCGTCAACTTCGCATGGTAGTCGTCGACAGGCAATTCCTTGCGGCGGTCAAAAGAAGCATTGAACCCGAGCGAGGTTGATCCGCCTTTTGTGCCTGACAGCTCGGCCGTGAGCGGCTGGCCGGTCATGCGCTGGTTGTTCGAAATATCCCTCACTTCGCCTGTCAGGTAGAAGTATTCTGGGTCCTGCGCTTTGTCGGTTCCGCCGGAAACAAGGATCTTCTTGATCCAGAGCTTCGGATAAGCCCGTTCAACGGGGAAGTGAATGTTCTGGCCCTCAAAACGCCGCCGTGGCTCCTCCTTTTCAGTCTTTCCCCCCAATACGCCCGCAGGGACGTTTTCCCTTGCAAAATCGACCCAATACAGGTATTTGGCCACATTTTGCATCATTTCATTGCCCAAAACCAGCTCGGCCAGACCCTTCATCGAGATGTCCGGAAGCCGGGCGAGGTTGACGACAGCCTGGAAATCTTCCTTTGCGAGGCGATCTGCCTCACCGTAGGCATTCGAAAAACGGTTGACCTGGTCGTTGAGGACGCTCTTCCGCTCGTTGAACGTTTTGCTCACTTCGTTGGCATTGTCGTACGCTTTTCTAATGTTCTCGAAGGCAGACTTTGCACTTTCAAGGCTCTTAATTTCCGAAACATTGACTGCTTTGACGTTGGTCTCGATCTCAGCAATTTTCGGCTTCGTCTTGTCGATTTCAGCGAGCGTCGTCTGCCATTGTTCGCTTGCCTGCTGCACTTCGGATCTCAGCGAGTCGTAGTACTGAACGGTTCTCAGGTTCTGCACGCTCAAGAGGCTGTCGATCTTAATTTCCTTGCGGATCCGGTCGAGGTCGAACACAGGTGTTTTCTTTTCTTCTTTTGCCTGCAGCACCGGTGCAGCTTGCTGCATGAATTGAGCGGGCGCTGGAGCGGCAGACGTGTCGCTTGTTGCTGCTGAAGCTTGTTGAGCAAGCAATCGTTCAGCACGTTTTTCCGGCAGCGTCCCGTCTGAGCTGCGCTTGGTGCCGAGGATCAGACTGTTCACTTCCATCGTCTCGATGATGAATTTGCTGCGAAGGAGCTGGCCGGCGTCGAGAGCGAATTTCACCTTGCCGGTCTCGAAGATATTCTTCATTCCGTCCTGAGGATTGGCAACCTGAAGGCGAGCGAATTCAATCCCGATCGGCGAAAGACCCAGAACGAGGTCGTCGATGTCAACTTTCGCGCCGACGATTTTTTCTCCTGCATACTCGAGCCCGGATTCAACCCAACGGTCGATAAACAAGTAGACCGTGAGGAGCAGGACGAAACCGGGAATAAGAATGAAGAGGACAAACTTCTTTCTCACGACACGACCCCCCAGTCGCGGATTTTCAGATACCATTGCACAAGAAAGTTCTTGCTGATAATCTGGTATACCTTCCACTGCTCGATTTTCGTATGCAGGTGATCGCGGTAAGCGATATAAAGTTTTTTCATGCCCCAGAAGACGGGAAAGAAGAGCATCAGCGCCCCGACGATGCTTCCGAGCACGACCGTGTTGTTAAAACGCGTGAGAGGGGCAATGGGAGCGTTGTAGAGCGCAGTCCAAAGACTCGCTAGAGCGTCGACTTCAACAAGCAGGAAATAGCCGAGGGCCTGGAAAAGCGGGTCGAAGATATAAGCGATAAGACTAAAGAGTCCAAACGCAAGAATTGCGGCGGACAGGTTGACATCAAGAATCAGGATAACGAACCAAATCGCTAGGCCCTGCAGGGTGAGCGTTGGTGAAAGGCCGACGAGGGAACCGAGTGCGAACCCTCCGGCAACCTGGCGGGGCGTTTGGCCCGCGCGGAGGATGTTCAGGAAATCACTAAGAAGTTTGACAACAAACATGGTGGGAAGATAGGAGGCGCTGGCTCAGGATTCAAGTTCCATCCGCGAGCGGGCAAATTTCTGCATCAGAGTGCTCTCAAGCTTTATGCGAATCCCCAAAGCAGAAAGAACTTTTCGCAACGTGTCCACCTGGACAGTTTCTTTTCCGCTTTCGATATCGAAGATTACGGTCTTCCCAACATCGGCCAATTCAGCAAGTCCAAGTTGAGTGAGGCCCTGTTTCTTCCTATGAAAGCGAATAATGTCCGCAAGTTCCGATGATGCGTTCATAAGACAGATTACCGCTTTAACGGTAAAATGTCAATTCCATTTACTGCTATAACGGTAAATAATGACTTTTTTTAACTGTTCCGATTAAAGAACTGGAAAACCTTCCGAAGGTCAGCCTGAAACGAGCGAACCTTCGGAAGGTCGGGGTTAGGCTGATCGAAGCGCGTTGACGATGTTCAATCGGGCTGCACGGACAGCAGGGAGGAATCCGCCGACGAGGCCCATCAAGACAGCAAAAATTAAGGCGGATGTAATCGTCTCCGGCGTAAGAGTGAAGGAGAACTCGAGCTCCGAGAACGAGCCAAAGTTAAGCGTGGAAACTTTGAGGAATTGGAGGAACGAGGCCAAAAACAGTCCGACCGCAGCTCCGACGAGCGAAATAATGATCGATTCGGTCATGAAAGCGGCGAGCACGCTGCGTCTGCGGAATCCGAGAGCCCGAAGAGTGCCAATCTCGACCGTGCGGTTGGCAACGGCTGCGTACATGGTGATCATAGCTCCAATAACAGCCCCGACACTGAAAAACACAGTGATGAAAATGCCAAGAGCGCTGATGAAGATCGACATGAACTCAGACTGCTCTTCAAAGAATCTCCGCTCCGTCTTGGCTTCAAATTGCTGGAGACGGTTGTCGCCCGCAAAGGACTTGTTAATGGCGTCAAGTTGGTCTGAGCTAGCCATCCGGAATGTTACAGTGGAGAATGAACCCGGGCGATTGAACGCATCCTGTAGCTGGGTAACATCTCCCCAAATCTCAGAATCAAAGCCAGTTCCGCCAGCTTCATACTTGCCCACGACAGTCCAGGCATCGCCTGCGAACTTGATGGTGCTTCCAACCTGCGCGCCTTCGAACCGCCGGAAAATTGACGAGCCTACAATCACCTCACGCGCTCCCCAGGTGAACATCCGTCCTTCAACGACTTTTACATGCGGGCGAAGCTGAAACGCTGGCTGGGAAACTCCCCGCACAGTCACGTTGCTGATTCCCCCGCTCGTTCCGATTTTCGTCAGATTGATGATCACCACAACGTCTCCGGTCGCCATCGGTCTGTTGTCTGCCGTCTTAGCAACCTGCGGGATCGACATGATAATGTTGTATGTATCGTTCATGATGATGCTGGAGATCTCACCGTTGGCGGCTTTACGAGCCACGATGACATTTTCTGTTGACCCTGTGGCGACAAGCGTCTTACGTATGCCGGCGGCGAGCATCAGGACGGCCGTGAAGACAAAGACAACCATCGCAATGCCGATGACCGTGATACCTGTTGTCAAGCGGCGGCTTTGAAAGTTTCGCAGCGTATACTTTAACGGGATTTTCATTGAATAACCTCAGTCAAAAGGTATTAACCTACAAACCTCAGGCCATCGACGATGGATGTTCGAAGAGATCGTTGTATGGGAAACAAGGATGCTACGATTCCAACAAGAAGCGCCGATGAACCGGCCAGAATCAACGTCATGGGTTCAACATAAAAGATCGGAAACCACGACTTCGGAACGACGAGCGAGAAAAGCCCGACAATAGGATAGGTGAGAGCAATGCCAAGACCCCCGCCGAGCAGCGAAATGATAATCGATTCTCCGGCGATGAGTTTTGTGAGGTGCGAGCCCGAAAAGCCGATCGTCTTGAGGACGGCATACTCTTTTGTGCGTTCACGGGCCGACATGATCATCGTGTTGCCGAGAATGAGCATGATGATGCCGATGATCACGAAAGCCATAAAATTCAGCAGAGAAATGATAAGACCCGTTCCGGCCACAAAGCCCTGCTGGAAAGCGGCCTCCGTCTCGGTTTTGGTTTCTGCCCTTGAATTCTGGAAAAGCTTGTCGACTTCCTCAGAGATTTGGGCGGCATCTTTAGGGTCCTTGATCCTGATAATATACCAGCCCACGTTGCCCGCCCGTCCGGGCATTTCCTGGCGCATACGCTCGTCCAGATAGGCCCAATGGAACCACATTTGCGTGCCGTCGACCATTTTATCCCGTGGCTGGTAAATGGCGCGGACGACGAATTCCCACTTTCCCGGATAGATATCGCCCTCGATGGGTATCACATCGCCGAGCTTGAAGTTATACTGTTTGGCTAAGTCCGCTCCAATAATGCATGAATTTCGTTCGTTTTTGAAGGCCGCGAGCTGGTCGGGCGCAACGATGAACTCGGGGTAGACTTCAAGAGCTGTTTCCGGATCCACAGCCATGCGGGCAAAGAACTGCGACTTATCGATGTAGACTCCGCCAAACCAGTTCATATAGCTCACCGTTTCCACGCCCGGGAGCTTGGCGATCTTGTCCTTGTAAGCAAGAGGAAGCGGAAAGATGAAGGACACTGAATTTCGCGTGATCAGGCGGTTGGCGGCGGAAGCTTCGACGCCTGAGTACCATGCTGTAACCACCGTTCTCAGGAAGCCGAACGCCATCACCGCGACGCCGATTCCGAAAATGGTGAGGAACGTGCGCAGCTTGTGGCGAAGCGTATTTTTGAACATCAATTTCAGGATTCTCATGATTCGCTCCTACGTGAGTTCGCCTTTATCCAAATGCCGCACGGTGTGGGCTTTTTCGGCAGCGCGTGGGTCGTGCGTAACCATGACAATCGTTTTCTTGAATTCTTTGTTCAAGCGGTCGAGGAGTGTCAGAATTTCCTCGGCCGAGTTCTTGTCGAGGTCGCCTGTGGGCTCATCAGCAACAAGAAGCGTTGGATCGGTTGCGACGGCTCTTGCGATCGCGACGCGCTGTTCCTGTCCGCCTGAAAGTTGCTTCGGATAATGATGTATTCGGTCGCTCAAGCCGACGACGCCAAGAGCAAATTCCACGTGCTTCTTTCGCTCTGCCTTCGACAGCGAAGTCAGTAAGAGGGGAAGCTCGACGTTTTCGTAAGCAGTGAGAACCGGGATCAGGTTGTAAAACTGAAAAATGAAGCCAACGTGCGTCGCCCGCCATTTTGCCAGAGCCGTCTCGTTGAGCGCGGCAATGTCCGTACCTCCCACGTGAATCGTACCCTTGTTCGGGCGGTCGATGCCGGCAATCAGGTTCAGCAACGTTGTTTTCCCGGAACCGGAGGGGCCCATCAGCCCAAGGAAATCCCCTTCGTTGACATTCAGAGTAATGTTGTTCAGCACGGGGATCTCAAAACTGTCCCGCCGGTATGCTTTTGAAACATTTTCTACCTGGATCATTACATTTGCCATACGATCTCCGTTTGTTGCCAAGAATGGGTGATTAGAGCACTTTCACTTTGACGCCTTGTTGAATTTCGGTTGTGACCTTGTCGATGACCTTGTCGCCCGGAGTAAGCCCGCTGGTTACCTCGGTGAGCGAACCAATTTGTCGGCCCGTTTCCACGACGATCTCGACGGCCAGATTATCACGAACCACATAAACAACTTTCCTCCCCGAACGTTCTACGACTGCAGACGACGTCACGGTCAAAAACGGTTTGACGTTTTGCGTCGCGGGGTCGGTTGCTTTGGTGAGAAAAAGGACCTTCGCGCTCATTTCAGGCAAAACCCGGCTGTCGTACGATTTGAATCCCACCTTCACCATGACGGTCGCCTTTGCGCGGTCGGCCGTAGGGACTATTTTTGAAACGAACCCCTGGTAACGCTGTTCCGGGTACGCATCGAGTGTGATTTCGCATGCTTGATTGGGAATAATGCGTTCAATGTTGGACTCGGACACATCCGCCTCAACTTCAAGCGAGCTCATATCAGCAATCGTGACGACAGCGGCGCGCGAGGTGCTGCTTGCGCCGAGCGGGGAGACCATTTCGCCCACGTCGGCATTCTTGGTGAGCACAGTCCCGTCAAACGGGGCACGGATGAGCGTGTATTCCAGGGCTACATTTGCAGACGCGAGCACGGCTTTTGCCACCTCAATGCCGGCGGCTACGCGGCGGTAGCGCGCATCAGCGCCATCGTATTCCGCTTGAGACGTGAGGCCCTTGGCGAGGAGTTCCTTCTGGCGGGTGAGAGATTGTTCAGCATCTTTGACGTCTGCCTGGTTCA
>JANOGR010000300.1:0-3184 GCA_031406095.1 Ignavibacteriales bacterium | reverse complement strand
AAGATGGGTGACGGAAAACTTCACATTCGAGTGAACATTATCGATTTGCCACTCTGTTTGAGCAACGGTACTGACCGTCATGATCAATATCGCAGCGGTGAGAATGAACATCTTCTTCATGATATCTCCTTGTGTTGGTTTTGAGGTTTTCTGCAAAAAGTCATTATGATTTCCTTCCAACTCGAGCTACGCTGCTTTCGCAACACCCTGTGCTTGATTGAATTCAGCCAGGATTTCGATTTTCACCTCGTTGCTCACCACGACGCCGCCCGTTTCTGTCAATGCACTCCACTGCAGGCCAAAATCGAAGCGGTTGAGCTTGGTGCGGATTTCAAACCCTGCGACCAAGTTTCCACCGAGACCGGCCACTGTGCCGTTATACATCACGTCGAGGGTGATTTCTTTTGTTACCCCGCGCATCGTCAGGTTTCCGAACACCTTCAGCTCGTAGTCGGAGAGCTTCTTCACCGACGTGGAAACGAAAGACATTTTGGGATACTTTGTGGCATCGAAAAAATCCGGTGATTTCAAGTGCCCGTCCCGCTGCTCGTTCTTCGTGTTGATGCTGTTGACTTCTGCGCCGAAGCTTATCTTTGCATCGCTGAAATCTTCCGTTTCAGCTTCGATCGTGGCTTCGAACCGGTCGAAATATCCTGTCACGGTCGAAACGACGAGGTGTTTCACCTTAAAGTTGACTTCCGAATGCGTGGGGTCGATTTTCCAGAGTGCCATGGTTGAGTTCCTTTTTCTGTTGATGGTGGTGATTCAGTTTCGTAACACTACCAATATACCATCAAGGAGGGCCCTGGGCATTCACGCAGGGTAAGAAATACCATGAACCTATGGTAACGCGGGGCTTACTTTTGCGAAAGCTCTTTCCGAATGCGGCTTAATGATTGAGGGGTGATACCGAGGTACGATGCGATTTGGCTTTGTGGAACCTGCTCAACGAGTGCGGGATAGGTCTTGATGAACGCAAGATAGCGTTCTTCAGCTGTGGCGCTCAGGGAGGCGTTGATTCGTTTGTGCGTGGCTACGTGGTTTGCTTCCAGGAGTAACCGGAAGAAGCGCTCCATTTTCGGGACGGCTTCGAGCATCTTGTCTCTCGCTTCTTTCTCAAGAATCATTATTTCGGAGTCCTGCACTGCATCGACATTGTGCGTCGATGTCGCACCACTAAGGAAGCTGTTCAGGTCCGAAATCCACCAGTCCTGAATTGCGAACTGGATAATGTGCTCCTCTCCCTTCTGGTCAACCGTATACTCGCGAAGACAGCCACTATTGACAAAAGCCAGATATTTGCAGACGTCGCCTTCCTGAAGAAGAAACTGACGTTTTTTGAGATTTCTTGGCGTAAAAAAGTGCTTGCAAAGATTAAACTCCTCCTGCGTAAGGCGGATTCTCTTTTTGATATGAGTGTGAAGTAGGTCGAACATGATCAAAAGGAACAAAAAGACAATATCATTCGGGGTTGGGTATCTTTGTTGCCTGCCAGCTCACGACCTGCCATTTGCCGTTGCGCCTCAAGAATGTTCCGGTATTGAGAAATTTCGCAACCTGTGTCGTCTCGGCTTTCTGTGTTGTTCCAACGAGTCGGAAGGCAACAATCGCGGTTTCACCGTACTGCTGGATGCGGACGTCTTCGGCGGTGTACGCAGTCATCGGATCTTCGGGTTTGGGAGCCGGCGTTTTTCGAAGGTCGCGCATGATGTCGGCTTTGCCGATCCGTTCTCCTGACGAACGGGTGTAAATCAAATCCTCAGCCCAGAATCGGTCGTGAATCGCGACGTCGTTCCGTGATGCCCCTGCCAGAAACTCCTTCAATAAGGCGGTCAACTCGGCAGCGGCTGGCGCCGTTTGTGCGTTAAGAATGGGCGCCGACAGTAGAATCAGGATCGCTGATAAAAAGATTCGCTTCATGTGTTTCTCTTTCTACGTTAGGTTTTAACTCGTTCTTTTAAACTAGGTTCAAGCCGTTCTTGGTTGTCATCCACAAACCACTTGCAAACCCTTCTGCCCCGGGCGGCATCATAGGTATGAAGATACAAAATCACACCATCATTTTTATGTGCCATTTTATCAAAGGGGGGCCGAGCATGAAACGGACAATCAGCGCGCTCATCACGATGATGATTCTATTTGTCACGAACGAGGTTGCAGCTCATCCCGGGTCCGGGATTGTTGTGGATCGGCAAGGGAACATTTATTTCGTTGATACTGGGTCTGGCGTATATAAAATTGACCGGAATGGCAAGCTCACACGTCTTTCGGGGCCCGCCTACCACTGGCTGGCGATCGACGTTGACGGTGGATTAAAGGATGCAACGCTGCCGTATTTCTCGTCGGGTGATGCAACCGTCACGCGGGTTGGTGTCGAGCCAACCCTCCTCCTCTCCAGCGACTTTCCGATCACCGTCGGAGGTGACGGCAACCTGTACTACCCGTGGCTTCGCGTCGACGAATCTTTGAAGGTTTTTCGCCTCGCACCATCTGGAACTACTTCGATCCACCAGGCGCTCCCCACAAAAACAGAGAGCGGTCCGCTGCGCTGGTTGAACGGCATCGTTGCGGCTCCGGACGGGTCGATTTATTATACAGAGGATAGGGCGATCAGGAGAATCACTCCGCAAGGGAAACTTACCACCGTTGCCGACAATGTGACTTTGTCCGTGTGCGATTCGATTCCAGAGCTTGAGGTGGATCGCAGGCCGTACCTTCGCGGCCTTGACGTTGATGCGCAGGGAACCGTCTACGTGGCTGCCACGGGTTGCGGGGCAGTCCTGAAGATCACAACGGACAAAAAGATTACAACTGTTCTGCGGACATCAAGCCCCTGGTCGCCGACAGGCGTTGCCGTATTCGGCACCGATCTCTACGTGCTCGAATATCTCCACACGCCAGGCGATAACAGACGAGATTGGCTGCCGAGAGTAAGAAAACTTAGTTCCGACGGCCACGTGGTCACGGTTGCAACGATCGACCGGCGATAGCGGTGGTGTCGTTGCGGGCAGAGTGCTGCATTTCAATGTGTTGCGCCAAGCATATACTCGAAGTCGTCGAGGTGCTTCCCGTCGGTGATAGTGATCGTCATTTTACCAGTGAGTCCAACCAGTTGATCGGTTCCCGAATCCGGCACGACAGTTACGCTCAATTGCGGTGCTCCCCGCGTCATGATCATGTTGCG
>JANOGR010000296.1:0-2783 GCA_031406095.1 Ignavibacteriales bacterium | reverse complement strand
TCGATCCTGACGGTCACGCCCGTGATCGGTTTTCCAACGCTTCCGGGCTGATTGGAGTTCGGCCCGTTGACCGCGATGCCCGGACTGGTTTCTGTGGCGCCGTAGGCTTCGAGCAAAACTTTCTGATGCTGGGCAAGGAATTGTCTTCGGAGGTAGTCCGGACATCTGTCCGCGCCGACGAGAAAAATACGCACGCTCTGAAAATCGCCCGGCTGGGCTTTTTGCAGATATCCTGCAAAGAAGCTTGGCGTTCCGCCCACGAATGTGCAGCATTCTTCACGGATGATCTGGCAAATCGTTCCAAAGTCAAGCGGGTTCGCATACGTGACAATCGTTGCGCCGACATACAAGGGCGCCCAAAGGCAGCCCGTTTGCCCAAAAACGTGGAAGTATGGCAAGTTTGCAAGAAAGGTCTCTTTCTCGTTGAGTTCATACACGGGGATCAGCGATTCGAGGTTCGCATGGATGTTCTTGTGGCTGAGCCGCACGGCTTTCGGTTCTTTTTCGCTGCCGGTGGTAAACAGAACGACAACATTGTTATCCTCAGAACCGGAGTGTATGAATCTCGTCAGAAGAGCAAGAGGCAACGACGCTTTTATCGCGGCGAGGAGTTTATCAAGAAGCGTCAGGTTCTCCAGGATATCTTCCAGGAAGACCATCCCTGAGAGAACGGGACAGTTGATCTTCTGCAATAAGGCTTTCGAAGTAATGATGGTGTTGAAATTGCATTTCTTCTGCGCGAACAGGCAGTTGTTGGCCGCACCGGTTGAATAGTTGATCATGACCGGAGTCTTCCCGCTCATAAGGGCGCCCAGAATACTCAGGACGCAACCAGCAGAGCTCGGGACCATGATACCGATGAAATTGCCGTCGTAGGATTTGAACTTTCGGGCGAGGATGAGCGAACCGATCAGCGCGCGATGGTAGGAAACCCGCCTGCCCGTCGTCCGGTCGATGATGGCGAGTTTCTTGCCCAGCCTTTTTGCCGTTCTTACAAAAGCGTGGTGCAGGAGCATTTTTTCGGTCTCATACTATTTACTAAAACAGGCTCATGTCCAAAACAATT
The DNA here is from genome assembly GCA_031406095.1 of Ignavibacteriales bacterium. Classification (GTDB taxonomy): domain Bacteria; phylum Bacteroidota; class Ignavibacteria; order UBA10030; family UBA10030; genus JANOGR01. The sequence continues at coordinate 1,717 of JANOGR010000296.1, read as the reverse complement.
TACGAGACTGAGATTCGTTCGATGTCACGAAGTCGTAAGTTTTTTGTCAAGAAAGCGTCCTGAAGCGATAACAAAATCAGGTCACGAAATCAGGTCTGTCCTTCAGCATGGGTTCGGAGACGGGAAGCAACTCGCCGGTCTTGATCGACTCGACCCGTGAGGCATCGTTGAACCAGCTGGGCGGTGGTGTGTGGCCCCAAAAAGTGGCGCGGCGAGGGTCGTTGATGTTCCATTTTATCGGTTTCCAGTCAGGGTCCGGAATGATGTAGTCGCCGGTGTAGAGTTCGATCCGATTTCCATCCGGGTCTCGCAGGTAGAGAAAAAACGCGTTGCTTAATCCATGCCTTCCGGGCCCTCGCTCGATGCAGTTGACCATTCCAGCCGCCGCCAGCACATCACAAGCCCTCAAGACGCTTGACTGGTCGCTTACCCAGAAGCCGCCATGGTGCACGCGCGGTCCAATCCCGTTCATCAAGGCAATATCATGCACATCCTGCTTTCGGTGAAGCCATGCAGCCCACAATTGTGGATCCTGGCCTTCGGTGACGGTGTATTCCGAGCAGCGAAACCCGAGATGTTGCGTGAACCAATCGTATGTCTTCTGCACATTGGGAAGCTGGCAATTGAAATGGTCCAGACGCATGATGTTCGCACCCCGGTAAAGGTCGTACCGCTGAAGAAGCCGCTCCCGCTGCGCCATCTCGTGAACGAACTCGATCGGCAACCCGGACGGATCCTGGACACGAAGGGCACGGCCCTGGCCTTGTTCGAATCCATCCTTCATCCATCGAACCTGACAGCCGTTTTGTTCGTAAAGTTTCGCAATTTCATCCAGGCCCGCCGGTTCGGAAACTCTGAAAGAAATATGTCCCACGCCCGGGGATTCTGCTTTGCGAAGAACAAGGCTGTAGAGGTCACGCTCTTCATATCCGCCCAAATACAAACGCTCTTTGTCGCGTGCCGTTTCGACAAATCCGAGAGCATCTACATAGAAGGCCTTTGAACGTTCCAAATCCACAACCCGGAATTCAAGATGGGCAGCGCGTGTGATGTTAAATGTCATGGCTTGTTTTATCCTTCGGTCCATGGATCGTAGAAGACGCGCAGGTCAGCCTTTGCATTATCGAGATCTGGAGCCGGTTCGATATCCCGTTTATCGAGCTTCCGGTACATTCCGGAGTGAAAAACAAGCGGGGATCGGGGTTCGACACCCTGATGCAGAGCAAGAACTTCCCCAATGACGATAAAGTGATCGCCCACCTCGATCATTTGAGAAAACCGGCAACCGATCGCTGCGGCGCATCCTTCCAGGCGCGGACTGCCCTCCCAAGCGACGAATCGAAACGGAGGGGCTTTAGGCTCCTTCCATCCACCGGCGAAATAGGTGGAAAGCGCTTGCTGGTCATCCCGGAGAAAATTGACAGAGAATCCATTGGCTTTCCTGAGCCAGTCGGCCATTTTGGCCCGCTTATCGACACAGAATAAAAGTAACGTGGGATCGAGCGAAAGGGATGACAAGGCGTTGGCCGTCATGCCGTGGATTTCCCCGGCCATTTCCGTTGCAATGACTGCAACGCCCGTGGCGAATTGACCAATTGTCTGTCGGTATATGCGGGGGTCTACCAAACTATCCGCGTTTGTTTGCTTTTCAAGGAATTACCCGGCTCCCGAGGAATTAGGCCTTTTCAAAGGCCTCATCCGCGGAACGTTTCAAAAA
>JANOGR010000267.1:0-3554 GCA_031406095.1 Ignavibacteriales bacterium | reverse complement strand
TGCCGTCTCCTCGGGTGTGAAGGATGTGCGAGATGTTATTGCACGAGCGCAGAAAAACCGGAAGCAGCTCAACCGCCAAACCATCCTGTTCATCGACGAAATTCACCGGTTTAACAAAGCTCAGCAGGATGCGCTTTTGCACAGCGTTGAAGAAGGGCTGACGACGCTGATCGGCGCAACGACGGAAAACCCGTCCTTCGAAGTCATCTCGCCACTTCTTTCGCGTTGCCAGGTGTATGTTCTCGAATCGCTCGGCAAGAAAGAACTGGAGGCGATTTTGAACCAGGCGCTTTCAAAAGATGAAGACCTCAAAAAGCGCAAGATTGTCATTGAAGACAGGAATTTCCTGATGCTGATGTCGGGCGGAGATGCGCGCAAACTGCTCAACGGACTCGAAACAGCCGTCAAGCTCGCGAAACCGGCGACCGATAAAGGAATCACGATCACGAAAGAACTCATCGAAGAGGCATTCCAGCGAAAGTATACGCTCTACGACAAAACAGGCGAGCTGCATTACGACACCATCTCGGCGTTTATCAAAAGCGTGCGCGGCAGCGACCCCGACGCGGCGATCTACTGGATGGCTCGGATGCTCGACGGCGGGGAGGATATCAAGTTCATTGCCCGGCGCATGGTTGTCCTGGCCTCGGAAGACATCGGCAACGCAGACCCGTTTGCGCTGGTACTCGCTACATCCTGCTTCGCGGCGGTGGATTACATTGGCATGCCGGAAGCGCGCATCGTACTGTCACAGACGGCTGCATATCTTGCCTCGGCTCCTAAAAGCAACGCCTCCTACCTGGCCATCGAGGAGGCATGGAAAGATGTGCGGAACATGCCCAACCTGCCGGTTCCTTTGCATATTCGCAACGCTCCGACAAAGCTCATGGACGAACTTGGTTACGGCGCAGAGTATAAATACAGCCACAACTTCCCAGAACACTTTGTTGAACAGCAGTATCTGCCGGATAACCTGAGCGATAAAGTCTACTATAAGCCGAGTGAAATGGGAAAAGAAAAGGAAATCAAAGAAAGACTCAAAACGCTGTGGAAAAGGAAACGATAATGACTTGAGGTGGAACACAGATCTTTACAGAAAAAGGGATGATCACAGAGTGATCAATCATCGAACATCAGTTCTTTCAGTGTTTTCTGTGTTCCCCAAATCTTGATATCAGGCCATTTTCGAGCAACCATTAAGGAATTATTTTTCATGAAACTCCGCGTTGCGACCGCTCTTTTTGCTCTTGGATTGTCATTGCCAAATTCACGCGTGTTTTCCCAGTGCTCGGATGCCGGCGTCTGTGCCATCGGTTCGAAGCGCTCCGCACTCCATCACGAGATTGGCGTCAGCTATATTTATGGAAAAAGCAAGCCTGACGACGGACTCAGCTTCAACACCGTTCAACTCGACGCGACGGTCCATGTTTTGTTCGATTCAAGGGTCTCGATTGCTCTCCCCTGGACAAAAGTCAATGGGCCTTCCGGCTCAGTCAGCGGGGTCGGAGACCTCATCGTTTATTTGAACCAAACTGTCAGCAGCGATGAAGCGGGCGCGCTCAGTCTGCAAATCGGCACAAAGCTTGCCACTGGTCCTTCGAATTCCGGAAACCTGCCGCAGGCGTATCAGCCTGGACTTGGCACGAACGACCTGATTCTTGGAGCAGCGTATGAAACCGACCCTTGGCTGTTCGCTCTGGGGTACCAGTTTTCCAGAGACCGCAGTAACAACACTGCGACTCAGTTGAAACGCGGAGACGATCTCCTGCTTCGCGCGGGCTACAGGCACGAGTTCGAAGAATTCACCGCTACCGCCGAGGTTCTTGCCATTAACCGACTTCAGTTGTCGAGCATCGTTGTTCCGGGGTCGAACACATTTGTCGAAGTGCCCGGGAGCGACCAGTTTCAGGTCAATGTAATGGGAAGAATTTTTTATCCGCTCGGCAGTTATTCCGTTCAGGGGCTCGTTGCCTTTCCAATTCTCAATCGAAAAGTAAATGTGGATGGATTAACGCGGGCTTTCACTTTTTCGCTTGGAATTCAGAGGGAGCTGTAGGAAGTCTTCCGCATAAGAATCTCCCCTCGCTAGTCCCCTTAGAAAAACTTGTGAAACTTCCTTGGTAAGAGGGATGGATTTTTTGTACCTTTCCCACAATGCACGATCATAAGAAAACGCTTTTGGGCTTCGCCGCCGCTCTTGTCTTCCTCCTTTCATGCCGGGAATCATCTCAACTGAAGGACTCACAGAAGGCAGCCGTGATGAATGAGGTTCGCAGCATGTTGCGCAACTACAGCGACGACATCCGGTCAAAAGGTTTGCTTGCTGAGTTCGCGTATCTGGATAGCTCAGCAGATTTCTTCTGGGTGCCCCCGGGTTTTTCATCGGCGCTTCCGTTTGATACGGTCGCATCGATGATCAAATCCAACTCGCTACTCTATCAATCCGTCGAGATCTCTTGGGATACTGTCAGGATTACTCCTTTAACGCTGGACCTCGCAAGCTACACCGGCAGGCTAAGCTCGATTACGATTGCCAATTCGGGTAAAGTCACAAGGGGATCGCTGGTCGAAACGGGCCTCGTCATCAGACGAAAAAGCGGTTGGAAGCTGTTGTGCGGCCAAACGGCTTTAGCCGAAGGAACACGATGAAACTCTTGATTATAGGTGCCACCGGTGGAACCGGCCTGGAACTCGTAAAACAAGCGCTGGCACAAGGATATCACGTTACAGCGTTTGTTCGCAATCCGGCAAAGTTTTCTCTTTCCCATGCCTCCCTTGATATCGCGCGAGGGGATGTTCTTGATTACACCTCCGTGGAGACCGCCGTTCGGGGGAAAGATGCTGTGTTGTCGGCTCTCGGCCATAAAAAGTGGATCATTCCAAGCCGAATACTTTCAGAAGGGACAAATAATATCCTTCGCGCGATGGAGCAGCATAAGGTGAAGAGATTCGTTTGCGAAACCTCGCTCGGAGTGGCCGATTCTTGGTGGAAACTTGGATTGTACTACACGCTTTTTGTCATCCCGGTGATTGTCTTTTTCTATTTCAGGGATAAGGCGCGGCAGGAACGTTCGATCAGGCAAAGCAATCTCGATTGGATCATCGTGCGACCGGGGAGGCTCACCAACGGAAGGAAAAGGGGCATCTACCGGCATGGCTTCGACGTGGGGAATGCATTGTGGACGGTGAATATCTCCCGTGCCGATGTTGCAGACTTCATGCTGAGACAATTGACCGAAGACGTGTACTTGCGAGAATCGCCCGGTGTCGCTTACTAGAAATCGCTAAATCCGCTCATGCAATTTTTCCTTTTCTTCACTGTTTGGATTTTGATTCTTTCCACTGGCTATGCATATGTCGGCTGGCGGGTGATATCTGGCGCGAACCTGCAGGGGCGTCAAAAACTCATTGCCTGGCTCGTTGTGGGAGTTCTCCTCCTTTTCCCGCAAGTCCCGTTTGCCATGCTCATGAATAGAACCGAGGCTCTTTGGCTCGACGTTTGGTTTTGGGCTGGGTATCTGAGCCTGGGACTTCTTGCGGTCATCATTATTACG
>JANOGR010000220.1:0-3907 GCA_031406095.1 Ignavibacteriales bacterium | reverse complement strand
AGCGGCACGCCGCGGAACGGTAAGTTATTCAAGTTGACCGTTTTGTTTTCTGGAAACCGTTAAAACGGTTCAGATTTAACTTTGTGTTGTCTTACCCACCACTTAAGTCGTGGGTAAGAAACGTAAAAGCAATATAGCCAGTCGTTTTAACGACTTATGCGCCCGGTCAACTTGAGTCAAGACTTAAAGTTCAAGCCCATCAAATTCGAATGATGCCTGATTCAGAAAAGTCTCAACTCCAAACTGTAGACAATAAACTGGGGACTGAATTGGAGAATTCTCCGCCCTTTTTCAAATCCTGGACTCGCGCTTACACCGTTGTTCTTTCCGAGTTAGTCATTCTTATCCTGCTGTTCTATTTCCTTTCCCGCACGTTTCAATGAGAACGCTGGACTGGATAGTTCTCGGCCTTACACTTCTTTCGATCGTCCTCTACGGTATTTACAAGGGTCGCGGAAGCCGCAACATCAAGGGTTTTTTGCTCGCCGACCGTCAGATGCGCTGGTACACTGTTGCGTTTTCTATCATGGCAACGCAGGCGAGCGCGATTACGTTTACGTCGACACCGGGACAAGCTTATTCCGACGGAATGAGATTTGTGCAGTACTACTTTGGGCTGCCGATTGCCATGGTGATTCTGTGCGTAACGGCTGTTCCGATATTTCACAAGCTCGGTGTCTTCACGGCTTACGAGTATCTTGAACACCGGTTCGATGTAAAAACGCGGACACTCACGAGCGCCATTTTTCTTGTTTCCCGGGGGCTGGGTGCAGGCATGACCATTTACGCTCCTTCCGTTATTCTTTCCGTCATGCTGGGGTGGGATATCCGGCTCACATCGACACTCATTGGCGGAATCGTCATTATATACACGACATCCGGCGGCGTGAAGGCGGTGAACTGGACAGACTTTCAACAACTTCTCATTATCATGTTTGGGATGTGTGTGGCCTTTGTGATGACCATCGCCCTGCTCCCCAAGGGGATCGGGTTCGTTGATGCGCTCCATGTAGCAGGCGGGATGGGAAAACTCAACCTTGTCGATTTTTCGTTCGACCTGAGCAACAAATACAACTTCTGGTCCGGCATCATCGGAGGATTGTTCGTGGCGTTGGCGTATTTCGGCACAGACCAGTCCCAGGTTCAACGATACTTGACGGGTCAATCTATTACGCAAAGCCGCCTCGGGCTGCTCTTCAACGGCATGGCAAAGGTGCCCATGCAATTCTTCATCCTGTTGCTCGGGGCAATGGTTTTTGTGTTTTATCAATTCGAACAACCCCCGCTGTTTTTCAACCCCGTCGAATCTGCCAATGTGAGGGAAAGCAGCGCGGGAAAAGTTTACAGCTTGCTCGAGCAGCAACATGCAGTCGTATTTCGTGAAAAGGAGGCCAGGCTGCGCACCTACCTGGAGGCACGCAAGTCGGGTAGTCCCGGGCAGGTTGAACAGGCGCAGGCTTCTCTCGTTGAATCGCAATCGCGAGTGGATCAGGTTCATGCAGAAGCAGCTCGGATCGTACGGGAAACACGCGGCTCGGCTGCGGGCAACGACACGAATTACATTTTTCTTTCGTTTGTCATGAAATACATGCCGGCGGGTCTGGTGGGCCTGGTGCTGGCGTGCATTTTCGCAGCCACGATGTCTTCTTCATCGGGTGAACTCAGTTCGCTGGCGACCTGTTCGATCGTTGATGTGTACAAACGACACGTCAAAACCGACGGCGATGAAACACACTATCTGAAAGTCTCACGAGTCATGATGGCAGGCTGGGGAGTCTACGGCATTGTGTTTGCGCAATTTGCCGGGGGGCTCGGATCGCTCGTCGAAGCCGTGAACATCATGGGTTCTCTCTTCTATGGAACGATGCTCGGTATCTTTCTGATTGCTTTTTATTTCAAATGGATGGGCGGAACGGCAACGTTCTGGGGAGGCGTCGTGAGCCAGGTGACCGTACTTGGTCTGTTCGCTTTGGAATACGTCTTCAAGATGTTCTCGCTTTCATGGCTTTGGTATCCGGTGGTGGGCTGCGGAGTGGTTTTTGCTGTGGCGTTGCTCATCGACGGGATTTCAAATCTGAGGTCCCGCAGACCTGTTCCAGCATAGTATCAACCTTCATGGGCGTAGGAGATGAGCAGTAAAAAAAAAGGGCAGATGATACATCTGCCCCTCGTTCGTCTTGCACTACTGGGAACTCTCTCTAGTTCGTTCCCGGCTTCCCAGCCTTCCATTCGTTCACCGCTTTCTCAAATGCTGTAAATGCTGTTCTCGTGAACCCCATGATTGTTTTCGGATCTGCCGCTTTATACATCTTTAAGCATTCTTCGCCAACAGCCACGGCCTCCTTGGTTTTGCCGGCGATCGCGAGCAACTCAGCCTTCGTGCGAAGGTTATTGAAATTCCTGTTCATCGCAATCGACCGGTCGGCCCAATCCATCGCCTCGGTCGTATACATCTTGTGGTCGATCGCTGAGCGGGCTGCGCCATTGAGGATTTGCCATGTTCCCACTGATGCCTGAAGTTTCCCGACGGTGTTGAATTCGATTTTGAAAGGAATCCGCATTTTTTCCCACGCGAGAACAAGAGTCGCGGAGGCCGGCGTCAGGTCGGTGAAGCTGAAGGACATCCATTCCTCATGCGGCCCGGGTTGGGGATTGACAGTGAATCGAACCGTATCGTACTGGGCTTGATAGATTGTGCCCCAATTCCTGACTTCGGAATTGAAAATACATGTCCATTCCTTCTCGTGCGGAATCGCCACAAACCGGTAAGTACCCGCCGCCATTTTTTTCCCTGCGATGGTGACTTCGTCGCTAAAAGTAAACAGGGTCGGCTCGTTTGCTCCAGCCCGCCATACGGAGTCATACGGTTGTAGTGCCGTGGAGCTTGCCGGTCCCCACATCACACGGCCTTTGACGCCCGGGCGGTGATAGTAGATCGTAACTTCACTGAGGCCGATAACCTGCGTGATTTTTTGGCCCTGGCTGATGCGGGGTGTCCGCAGGACGGGGAAACTTGGAGATTGCGCCGGCTGTGCGGAAAGCTCGCCGGAAACAACCGACAGCATCGCGATGACAATCAAAACTGTCATGAAGCAGTTTCTTTTCATGGGATCTCCTCTTAGATGAATGTATGAATAAAGAATGAATGACTGAAGAAAAGCTGGTGAAACCCTCTTATCTTGCCCGTGGCTGTTCCAGAGGAGCAGTATTGAAAGCGACCTCCCGGTCAAAGAGCCAGCTGAATTTTTCCACACCGGAGAACTTGAACCGTTCGGCGAGATTTATATAGCGTTGAGACAGCCCGCACAAGTAGTCTTGCGCTTTTGCGGAAACGTCCGAAAGGCCGCTCAACGTCGCCACCTTCCATTCTTTCACGAGCGCATCGATGATTTCCGCGTAATCTTTCGCTGTGTAAATGCCGATCGCCTGAGCGACCGCCGCGAATTTCGTATAGAGGTTCTTGTCTTTTCCATCGTGCATGAGGTGGGCGGGCATGACAACTTTCGATTTCATCATTTTTGAGAATGCAAGCACTGCTCGTACGGGGTCGAGTTCGAAGACTTTCGACATAAACAGCTTGTACGCTTTCTCATGGCGCGCTTCATCGCCAGCGATGAGTCCGCAAATTTTGTGAAGCCTGTCTTCGCCGGCTTTTGCGGCGAGGACTCCGACGTTGCGATGGGAAATCTTTGTTGCGCGTTCCTGAAACGATGTGTAAATGAATCCGAGATAAGGGTCGTTGCCGGTTTGCGGGTTGAACCCGTTCGCAATAAGGTGATGAATTGTGACCTCAATGGCCCGCATGTCCACCCGTCCTGTCAAATAGAGGTATCGGTTTAACAAGTCACCATGGCGGTTCTCTTCGGAGGTCCATCCTCGACTCCACCTTGCCCACGGGCCTCCGTCA
>JANOGR010000209.1:0-12662 GCA_031406095.1 Ignavibacteriales bacterium | reverse complement strand
GTCGAGCCTGTCAGAATCACGCCGGCGCCGAGCACGGCTCTGCGCTTTACAATCGTGCCTTCATAGACGCCGCAATTTCCGCCCACGAGCACATCGTCTTCGACAATGACGGGAAAAGCTCCAACTGGTTCGAGCACACCTCCGATTTGAGCGGCGGCACTCACATGCACTCGCTTTCCGATTTGTGCGCACGAACCGACAAGAGCGTGCGAGTCGATCAATGTTCCCTCGTCCACATACGCGCCGACGTTGATGTACGCAGGCGGCATCACGACAACACCTTTCGCAATGTAGGCACCGTCGCGAACACTGGAGCCCCCAGGAACCATGCGAATCTGGTTTTCAAGGGTGAGCCGTTTCAGTGGAAACGTGTGCTTGTCAAAATAACGAAATCGTTCATCGATGGAAACATCGGACAACTCGCCGAGCCGGAAACCAAGCAATATTCCTTTCTTCACCCAGTCGTTCAGAATCCAACCGTGAGCGGTGCGAGAGTCTTGAGAGGGTTCGGCTGCTCTGATTTCACCGGTATTGAGAAAGAATTTCAGCTCATGAAAAGCACGAAGAGCCGCAATTTTGTCTATCGTTGCGGAATCCTGGGTAAAGAAATCTTCAATTTGCTCCCGGAGGGTCATAGCAACTTCAATTCGGCCAAAACTTTCCTCAGCTTCTCGCGGTTCTTCTCACTGATGGGCACCATCGGAAGTCTGTAGTATTCCTGGATCAAACCCATCATGGCGAGGGCAGCTTTGACGGGAATCGGGTTCGACTCGAGGAAATTCGCATTCATAAGAGGGAGGAGTTTGTTGTGAAGCTCCAACGCCTTTTCCCATTTGCCCTTCAAACAGAACCGCACAAGGCCTGAAAATTCGCGAGGCGTTTCATTCGCAACGACAGAAATACAGCCGTCTCCTCCCACAGCCATGAGAGGGAGCGTGAACGCATCGTCGCCGGACAGCAAGGAAAAGTCTTTTGGCTTGCCATGGGCGATTTCCATGATTTGACCCATGTTTCCCGACGCCTCTTTTACCGCAACGACATTTGGAATTTCTTTTGCCATTCGCAACGTCGTTGAAGCCTCAATATTGCCGCCTGTGCGCCCGGGGACATTGTACACAATGATGGGGAAATCCACTTTCTCGGCGATTGTACGATAGTGCTGGAAGTAACCTTCCTGAGTGGGCTTATTGTAATAAGGCCCGACCACGAGAGCCGCATCGGCGCCGGATCTTTTCGCGTGCCTGGCCAGCTCGACGGCTTTTTTCGTATCGTTGCTGCCCGCACCCGCAAACACTTTTACCCGACCCCGTGCTTGCTCGGTGACAACATCCACAACACGCAAATGTTCTTCGAGGGAAAGTGTCGGATTTTCACCGGTTGTTCCAACGGGGACAACGGCATCGACTCCGTTTTTTATCTGGAAATCGACAAGCCTGCGCAATGCGGGCTCGTCGACTGAACCGTCTTTCTTGAACGGCGTGACAATTGCTGTTCCCGTTCCCTGAAATTTTTTTGGTCGAGCCATAATTCTTTCACCTATTTGAGATTGCTTGCCAGAACATCCTGCATCGTGAAGATCCCCTTCCTTCCTTGAACCCATTGAGCCGCCAGGAGAGCTCCGAGCGCGAACCCCAGGCGATTCTTTGCCGTATGGATAAATTCGAGAGAATCGGAGGGAGAATCGAAGACAACCGTATGAGTCCCGACAACGGAGCCTGCCCGAGTGGATGTCACCTGTAATTGATTGGCCTTAACCTTACCCGAAGGAGGCGTGTTGAGTATTTCTTTCTTGCGTTTGATCTTCTGCATGAGAATGTCGGCAATCGTCAGCGCTGTACCACTTGGACTGTCTGCTTTATCTTTGTGATGTATTTCCTGAACCGCAACATCATAATCCTCGAGGTTGTTGAAGAGTTCTCCGGCAAGGTTCATGATCCGGAAGAAAACGTTTACGCCGATTGAGAAATTTGAAGCATGGATCAGGCCGATGTCGCCGGCCTTCACAAGAGACTGAACTTGTGAAAGATCCTTTGACCATCCTGTTGTTCCGACTACGAGGTTTTTCTTTGCTTTCACACATTGTTCAACATGGCTCACCACTGAATCAGAAGTTGCGAAGTGGACCGCGACATCAAAAACGTCCGCTCTGTCGCCAATGGAGGAATTCCTGGAATCAAGCTTGACGGTCACTTGCACTCCCCGTTCGAGGGCGAGCCGCTCTATTTCCTTGCCCATTTTTCCGTAGCCGATGATCGCAAGACGCATAGACGATTCTATCCGACGGCGACTGATTCGAAAATCTCGATCTCCGGCACAGGCTCAAAAAACTCCTTATGGAGGCGCCGGACGGCATCGGAGACAAACTGTTCCTCGATGACGAGACTCATGTTAATTTCTGAGGCTCCCTGGGAAACCATCATGACATTGATGTCGCCGATGGCACGGAAGATTCTGTCGGCAATTCCTGCCGTCGTATGCATGTGTTCTCCCACGAGGCACAGGATAGCCTTGTGTTCATGGAGTGTCACATCGGAAAAATCCTCAAGGTCCCGCACGATATCTGGCAGGCCTGCAATGTTGTCGATCGTAAGAGACACAGCCACCTCAGATGTGCAAACGAGGTCGACGGCCGTCTTGTGTTTCCGGAAAACAGAGAAAATGGACTCGAGGAACCCGTAGGCCATCAGCATTCTCGTAGACTGAATATTGATGACCGTGATACCGCGCTTCGATGCAATCGATTTGACAGCGATGCTGGATTTCGTAGGGTTGCCCACGATGCGTGTGCCGCTCGACTGCGGGCGCTTGGAATTCAGAACGATCACAGGAATGTTCTTCTGCACGGCGGGTAAGATGGTGCTCGGGTGCAGCACTTTGGCTCCAAAATAAGCAAGTTCGGAAGCTTCCCGGAAAGAAATCACCTTAAGCTTCTTCGCTGAGGGTACGATACGGGGGTCTGCCGTCATGACGCCGTCGACGTCTGTCCAGATCTGGATTTCTTCTGCATTCAGAATCGCTCCAAGAATCGCCGCGGAGTAATCCGAGCCGCCGCGGCCGAGCGTGGTTGTAATGTTCTTCGTCGTGACACCTATATATCCTTGCGTGACCACAAGCTTACCCGATTGAAGTAATGGCGCGATCTCGGATTTCACCCGATTCTCAACCTCGCTGAGTAAAGGCGCGGCACTCCCGAAGTGATCATCGGTGATCATGAACCGACGAGCATCGACGAGTTCGGTTGCGATTCCGGACTCCCTGAATCCCTCGGCCAGGATAAGGGACGAGAGTCGTTCACCGGCTGAAGCAATTGCGTCGAGCGAGCGGGGCGTAAGCTCTCCGAGAATAGCGATTCCCGTGCAGAGATTCTTTAATTCTTCGAATCGTCTCTTCAACTCCATTAAAACCTGTTGCACAGTCGACCTGTTTTCCACCACGTTTTCCAGGATCAGCACGTGGCGCTCATGGAGGTCGCTGAGTTGCTTGTTTGCTTCCTCCAGCTTGCCCTCAAACGCCGTATGAGCAGAGGTGAGGAGCTGGTTCGTCGCGCCCGCAATGGCCGAAGCGACAATCACCGGTTTGCGAGAGAGCTCGCGGCGGACGACCTCCATGGCGCTTTTCATCGACCGGGCATCCTCGACGGAAGTCCCGCCAAACTTCATGACGATCATGCAGACACCTGCGAGGTCAAAAACTCGTTTATTCGGTCGAGCCCGTCAATACCGACAAACCTCGACTTTGCCGATGCCACGCGGTTCGCATATTCGACCGCATGGATTTGATTTCGGTTTTTCAGGAATTCAACCAGGTACGCGGTACCGAACACATCTCCGCAACCGGTGGGATCCTGAGTTTCCGTCTCGATGCCATGAAACTCGTGCGTGACGACCTGGCCGCCGCTTTTTTGGAAGAGAGTGCCGCCCCGGCGATCTCTTGTTACGATCATCGAATGACAATTCTTGGAGAGAACTGCCTCGGCCAATGAGCGCTCGTCCAGATGTTCGGGAGTCAGCCCGGCCGCTTCTTCTTCGCTCATTTGAACGGAATTGATGCCGGCGCACCATTTTCGCCAGTCAACTAACGGACTCCGGAATCGCTTGTGTTCATTGTCAATGCCAAGGGATAACGAGTGAAGGTCAAAATGAAGGTGGACGTTCCGTTTGTGAGCTTCCGTGCGTATTCTATTTAAGGTCTCCAGGGTGAAATCAAAACCGGAGACCATATTGAGGAGAATCCCGTCCACTTTGGTCAAATGTCCCATTCGTGAAAACGGAATCGGGTCTGAAATATATTTTGAGCATTCAACGCGTTGGCTGCTGTTCGTTCCATAAAAGAGGTGCACTTGATTTGTCGGTCCGTCCATCTTGAAGATTCCGGTTGTATCCACATTTTCGTAACGGTCCAAACGTCTCATGACCTTGTCGAATTCGTTTGTTCCTATGCCGAACACTGGACAAATCACATCATCGCTGGACAAAAGATTGGCAAGCGTTCCAACGGACCAGAAGATACCTCCATACGACTCGGACAAACGCTCATGCCCTGAACCATCAGGCAGATGAACGACATCCGTACACAGGTGCCCGATTACGGCGATTCTCATTCCATCTCACATTCTTCGTGTTGGCCCCAGGTTGGTAAGTTCCTGCTCGTTTAGTCGCCAAAGGCTCTGGCAGGGGAATCTGTTTTCGTACAGTGGTTTGCCGATAATGACGGAATCCACGCCGATTTTTTCAAGCTCCTGGAGTCTGATGAGATCCTTGAAGTTTGTGACGCTCCCGTCTGCGGTGATTCGGACGCCTGTTTTGATTGCGAGCGCTTTCAAACTATCATACGGGAGGGGAGCATACGCACCCTGGTCGTCCAGCTCGGCATAGACAATTCTCGAAACGCCGATTCTCTTCATATTCAAAGCATGGTCGAGGGGAGAGACATCTGTGACGCGGCGCCCTTTCTGCACAACCACTTTACCTCCACACGCCTCGATGTTGACAGCAATTTTCCGGGTTCCGAACTCCTTGATAAGTTGTTCGATGAGCTCCGGGTGTTCAATGGCGGATGTACCCACAATGACCCGATACACCCCGAGGTCAAGGACATTCCTGATTTCATCGTAGGACCTCAGGCCTCCGCCCACTTGAATCGGTATGTCGACCGCCTCCACCATTTTTTTGATCAGGTCCCGGTTGACAACTTTGCCCTCCGCCACGCCGTCCCTGTCGACGATATGCAGGGTTTTTGCATTTTCTCCACGCCAGAGAATCGCCATCTGCACGGGGTCCACCGAATACAGCCGCTCCGCTCCGGGAACGCCTTGAACAACCTCAAGGCAGCACTCTTTACTGATTTCGATCGACGGAAAGATGAGAAGCATAAGACCTGGAATTAGCCGATTCTGCCAAGTTTAGTGGGCAAAGTGCGGAAAAATCGAGTGAAATACAAGGAATGGAAGAGAAACGGAAGGGCTTGCTGCTCAGTGAAGAAAAAAGGATTGCCATTCTGAGGGAGTCCCGTCAGGGACGACCGAAGAATCTGATGCCTTGATGTAAATCAGATCCTTCACTCGGCCTTAGGCCTCGTTCAGGATGGGATTGGAGGTTTAGGATGGGATTTGCAAACTAAGAGGATTTGGCTACCGACCCGTCTGAATCTTCCTTTTGCGATTCTTCAAATAGTCGACAAAAATGAATTCCCCGAGGTTGTTCAGGGAAGAATAATATGCGCGGCCTTGATTGGCTTTTGTGAATTCTTCGACAAAGTTGATGAGGTACGGATCCTGAGCCACCATGAATGTGCTGACCGTAATCTTTTCGCGGCGGCATTGCACGGCTTCATCGAGTGTCTTATTCACGATGCGCGGGTCGAGGCCGAAGGAATTTTTATAAATCCGTCCAGCGTCATCGAAAATCGCCGAAGGCTTTCCGTCCGTCACCATGAAAATCTGTTTGTTGATGTTCCCGCGGCGTCGAAGGAGGCTTCGCGCAAGCTGAAGTCCTGCCCTGGTGTTGGTATGGTACGGGCCGACATTGAGAAATGGCAGTTCGGCAAGGCTGACGGTTTTTGCCTCATCACCGAAGACCACAAGAGAAAGATAGTCTTTTGGGAACTTGATTCTGATCAGCTCCGCGAGCGCAAGGGCAACCTGTTTGGCCGGCGTGATTCGATCTTCGCCGTACAAAATCATACTGTGGCTGATGTCAAGCATGAGGACCGTCGAGCAGCTGGTTTGATGCTCGGTCTCGTAGACCTCGAGGTCCTCCTCCTTTAACAGGAAATCATCGATCCCGTCCCGTTTGAAAGCGTTCGTGAGTGTGGAAGTCAGGTCGATATTTGTGGGGATGTCGCCGAACATCCATTTTTTTGTCTCGCTCAACCGGTCGACTCCGGTGCCGGTGTTGGGGGTCTCATGATTTCCTCCCGGCGCCTTCTTCAAAGACGTAAAAATCTGTTTGAGGGCGTCTTGTCTGATGCGTTGCACGCCTCTCGTGGTCAGCACCTTTATCCCGTCGACTTCTTCGATGATGCCCATTTCTTTCAGCTTCTCGATGAGATCGCCGATCGTCATGTTTTCGTCGAAGACTCCGTACTGTTGGGCAAGTTGCCTCAGCCATTCGAGAGCTTCCTCCACATCCCCGCTCGCCTGGATTGTCAAGTAACTAAACAGCGATATCATCGACTCGAGGCGTTGCTCGTCGGTCTTTGACTCAAGGTTCCATTTGCTGTAGACGAATCGCATCAGAACTCCTCGTCGACTCCTTTGTTTTTTGGATTGAAGATTGTTCCCACGAGATCTTTGTAAGAGGTCATGTGGTCGGCCTCTTCTTTTGCGATTTTGGAGCTTTGGTGCAAAGCATCAAGCACAAATTCCATCGCCGACGCAAGCTCGTACTTGCTGTTTTCGGGCAGTTTGAGATATTTTCTCGTGATATCCCTGAGCCCTTTCACCTTGTCGAGCTCGCGAAGGTACGCTTCGACGGGCATATCGTCGCCGATTTCGATCTTGTTGCCGGATTCGAACCAGCTGACAATCTTGCCGTATTCGGATTCGTCGATGCGCGATTCCGCCCGCTCTTTCGGCCTGCGCTGCAAAGGGTCGGGAAAATACTTTTTGAAAACTTCCCGCACCGCTTTTCCCGTTAGAGCCTTGCTGACTTTCACCGATCCTTCCTGCTCTCCTTCGAACACGAGTTCGATTTTACCCGTCATGCCGGGAAGCGCGTGCGGCATATCGCAGATGCGGGGCACCACGCACGGA
The DNA here is from genome assembly GCA_031406095.1 of Ignavibacteriales bacterium. Lineage (GTDB taxonomy): Bacteria > Bacteroidota > Ignavibacteria > UBA10030 > UBA10030 > JANOGR01. The sequence continues at coordinate 5,410 of JANOGR010000209.1, read as the reverse complement.
TCTTTCAGAAGAATGGCGCGCCGCTCAGCGTTGCTGATGAGGTTTTCCATGGCCGAAATCGTCAAGCGGGCGCTGACGCCTGATTTCTGGTCAACAAACTCGCTTTTGCGCGCTTCGAACGCAACCTGCTCGATGATTTCTTTGAAATACTGCGGGATCACAATATTGCGTCCATCGCGCTGTACCCAGGCTTCTTGATCCGTGATTTTGATGGCATCTTCGATGGTGCGTGGGTAATGCGTGAGAACCTGCGAATCGATCCTATCTTTCAACGGTGTGATCAGGTTCCCTCGATTTGTGTAGTCCTCGGGGTTCGCCGTGAAGACAATCATAACGTCCAGAGGGATCCGCACGTTGAAGCCGCGAATCTGAATGTCTTTTTCCTCCATGATGTTAAAGAGGCCGACTTGAATACGCGGCTGAAGGTCGGGCAATTCGTTGATGGCAAAAATACCGCGATTGCTGCGCGGGATAATGCCGTAGTGAATTGCGCCCTCATGCGCATAGTGCAGTCGCAGCGTCGCCGCCTTGATGGGGTCGATGTCGCCGATGAGGTCTGCAATGGTGACATCCGGGGTTGCGAGTTTTTCGGAAAAACGGGATTCTCGCGACAACCATTCGATCTCAACGTCATCACCCGATTCCCGAACGAGGTCGGCGCAACGTTTGCAGACTGGCTTGAAGGGGTTATCGTTGATTTCGCAGCCTTTGACGGCCGGGATAAACTCGTCCAGCAGCGTTGGGAGCTGGCGCACAATGCGCGATTTTGCCTGACCACGCAAGCCGAGCAACAACAAATCGTGCCTTGCGAGCAGCGCGTTCACGATGGCCGGTATAACACTTTTCTCGTAGCCGATAATGCCCGGAAAGAGCGTTGCGCCCGATTCCAGTTTCTTGATGAGATTGCTGCGAACTTCTTCTTTCACCGGACGGATCTGGTAACCGGTCTTACGAAGCTCGCCGATCGTTTTTGCCTGATTCATGCTATTCATTCACCTTTCAGAATGTAATCAATCGAGTTGGCAAATTCAAAACTTCAGAACTGATAAATACGGACCGATTCAAGCTACCGCCTTTCTTCGCGTCCTTTGCGCCTCCTCCGCGCACTTCGCGGTTTTCTTTTCTTAGATATAAACGCAAAGGCCGCAAAGAAGGCGCAAAGAGCGCGGAGAAGAAAGGATAATACGCAAACGCAAGATCAGAGAATTGATACTGCTTCATTTTAGTCGTACCTTTTGTCGGTGAAAGCAAACACGAAAACACTTGTGATCCGCTTTAGTTCCGTGGGCGATATCGTGCTATCGACGCCGTTGCTGAGGGTCCTTCGTAAAAGATTTCCCGAGGGCCAAATCGATTACGTGACGCGGTCCGAGTATGCCGAACTTGTGAGGTCCAACCACAATATCAACGTCACGTATGCCTACGATGCGTCGACCGGTTTTCAGGGACTTCGTCAATTGAAAAAGAAGATCCGCAACGAGAAATACGACCTCATCGCAGACATCCATGACAGCCTTCGGAGCAAGTATCTTAGAAGTTTACGGGGGAGCGCTGAGGCAGTCGTTATCAATAAAAGAAAATTCGAGAGGTACATGCTGGTTCAGCGGAAGAAGAACCTCTATAAAGACATCGTTTCGGTTGCCGACCGCTATATCGAGCCGCTGATGAAATACGGAGTCGAAAATGACGGAAAGGGTCTGGAGATGCACATTCCAGATGAAGTCCTTTTTGGCGTTTCTGGAAAAATGGCGAAGTTGAACCTGAATCGTTTTGAGAAAGTGATTGGCCTGTGTCCTTCGTCGAGGCATTTCACCAAACGCTGGCCGGCCGACCGGTTTGCACAGGTGGGAATCAGGCTTGCAAAAGAGCACAGTGCAAAGATCCTTATCATCGGCGGGCCGGAAGACAAAGAGTTGTGTTCAGATGTGGAGAACCAGATCGGTCATTCACAGGGAGCAGAAAAAGCCACATCGCTGGCCGGCCAGTTTTCCCTGCTCGAAAGCGCAGCTGCAATGCAGTTTTGCGATGTCATTGTCACGAACGACTCGGGATTGATGCATCTGGCAGCGGCCATGCAGAAAAAAATCGTCGCTCTGTTTGGCTCGACCGTAAGGGAATTCGGGTTCTTCCCCGTTGTAGCTCACAGTGTGGTTGTCGAACGAGAAGGGCTTCCGTGCCGGCCATGTTCTCACATCGGCAGGTCTTCATGTCCTGAAGGACATTTTCGGTGCATGGAGGAGATTTCCGCAGGAGAAGTTTTCGAACAAACGAAGAAATTGATGCTGGCGAATTGACTGAATTGATCAATTCAGCGCTTTTTTGTATGTTGAACCGTGTTTGGCTAGCAGCTCACGCTCGCATGAACGGGGTGTTCAGCGGTGCAGGGGAAAACGCAGGTACGCAAGTAAGACGGCCTTTCCGCCGGAGGCGGATCAGCCTTTGGCTGAAAGGCCGTCCTACTTAGATCAAATGCGTTGATTTACGCCCGGGGATGAGCTACATTTACTTCTAATTAGTTCTCGATGAAAAAGCAACAATATGGTCATGTTGAGCGCAGTTCTGATGTTGTTTATCAGGACGAAGTCGAAACATGCGCTGAGCAGTCTTCGACTTCGCCCTCTACGCTTGCTTACGCTTCGCTGCGCTCAGACTGAATGAGACTTTTTCAGTGAGAACAAATTATTCCGGCGTTGTTACACTATAAATGATTTCCGTGCTTCACCGTCACTAATTGGTCATGACAACTCCTAACCCTATACGTGTCCTCATTATCGATGACGAGCGCTCTTTTGGATTGGGACTTGAGATGTCCCTGAAAATGGATGGGCTTGCTGCAAAGTCAGTCGATTCCGCCGAAGCCGCAGTTGAGCTCCTTGAAAAAGAGAGCTTTGACGTCATGATCTGCGATTATTCAATGCCGGGGATGAACGGAGTGGATTTCTTGAAGTGGATGCGGGAACGTCGTATCGATACTCCGGTTCTGATGCTCACGGGAGCGGGCTCTGAAACTATCGCCGTTGAAGCAATAAAATCCGGCGCCTACGACTATTTTCGAAAGGAGCAGGTGGACACTGCTCGACTTGCGGCGGAGATCAAGAATATCCATGAACGATACACGGTTGCCCGTAAAAAAAAGGAACTCGAACTGGAACAACGCCGCGTGGAGGAAAAAGAGAAGGAACTCGAGTCCCTGCGCATGTTCGAGGGCACGGTCAATTCGATCGGACAGTTTCTGGAAAACGGCCTTTCCGGTCTTGCCAGAAAGGTTCAAGTGAATGGTGAACGGCTACTCCCATACATTGCGGATGACGGGAAAGATCAATTCACAAAATTTCTTGGTGACTTGCAAAAAGAAATTGACCTTGTCGCAGCTGGAGTGAAATCCATTTCTGACCTTTCCGCCCTGGTGGCTCAAAAGTTAGAAAGGATTCAAGCAGAACGAAAACGCTTGGGATGACGAGTTCTTCAGGACCACTCCTGTACCAGTCCCGTCCTATGCTTCCGAAGTGAATAATGCGTCGGCTTAGAAAAGTCACATTCTAAGATTGAGGTTTCCTTACGAAATTACAATGACTTACCAAGCTAAAAAACTGCCAGTAAAAGGGGAAAGTACGCCGGACCAAATGACGTTAGATTCACGTGATTTAGGTGATTGACTTTGCCTTGAAGAATTAGTATTGTTTTACAGTCAAAAAAGGGTATCACACCCCAGTTGGGAAAAGAAAAGGAAGTAAACATTGCTTGATCAAGAATTTCAATATTTTGTGACCAATCAAAAAGACGTTGTCCTTGGACATGAGGGTAAATTTGTTGTTATCAAGGATAACAAAGTGTTGGGATATTATGATACAATGCTCCAAGCATATACGGAAACATCTAAGAAACTTGCTCCAGGGACATTCTTAATTCAACACTGTATTTTGGGTCCAGAAGCATACACTCAGGTATTTCACTCTGGTTTGGTCTTTGGCCACAAATAAATAGTTAATTGTCTAAAACGAAAATCGCGCCCCAAGCGTTCACCGTTAGGAGTACGGGTGGATACTTGGGGCAACTCATTACTGACATCGGCATAGGACCACTCATTGATTCTACGACTGGTCAACCTCCCTTGCGGCCAACATATTCAACAAAGGCTCTTTGGGACACCGGTTGCTCATTCTGTGCCATCTCCGATGATACAGCAAGCCAGAATTCATTGGGGCTAAAACCAATTTCGAAACAAAATGTTCAGTTTGGAGGCGGTGAATCTATGGAAGATGTATTTCCCGTTACCGTCTTCCTTCCAAACAATATTCGCGTAACTGGTGTACAAGCAACGGCCTGCCGAACCCCCCAAATACAAGCAGGACAGTTTGCACCCCCATGGGGATTCATAGTGGGAATGGCTTTCATCAATAATGGGAGATTTTGCCATCAGCAATCAGGGAGGGCAAACAGTTTTTACTTGGCAATGTCCATCTTTAAGTTCGTTTGATTTCGTGCAGGACATCAATCGAGCGATTTTCAAGAATGTTGGAAGAAATGATCAATGTCCATGCAACAGTGGTAAGAAATTCAAAGACTGTCATTGGTCCCAAGTCCATTAAAGAATTAGGAATCTTACTGAAAACCCATTCTTTAACGTTCTGAAGCTCTTCTGCAAATCTCTCAGTTTGTAACTTCCCCCATCCAAGGTCTCTCAAAAGTAAGCCCGATGCCCAAAGATGCACGCGTTTTCCATTGAGGAGTTAATACTCGCCAACTCCCTTTCCATCTAAGCTTTGTGGAATATTTGACCAGATGCACAGTTAGAAGGGATGAAGCGCTGAAAAAAATAGACCGGATAATGCGGGAAAAGCTGTGTTTGTCATCCCAAAAAACAAAGCCCTGATAAAACTGGGCTTTGTTGTTCGAACCCATCGCAATCTTATCAAAATCTTACGACTAATCCGAGATGAATCCCCACTTTGTTCATTGTCTTGACATCACAAAGTGCAATTGCTACCTTGTTCGACCTAAAGTTAACCAAGTGATCGGCCAAACCCGATACTCAGACTCGAGTGTCTTTTTAAAGCAAATAAACCGACCCTCTTCTTTTCCCCCTTCGGAAGGTCGACGACTCGACTCGTCGAGGGGAAATAAAAAAGGGGTCGGCTTGAACCCAGAAAACGTATGATCGGACAGACTATTTCTCATTACAAAATTCTTGAAAAGCTCGGCGAGGGGGGAATGGGCGTCGTTTACAAAGCCGAGGACACACAACTCGAACGCACCGTCGCACTCAAGTTCCTGCCTCCACACGTTTCCGCATCTTCCGAAGACAAAGCTCGTTTCTTTCAGGAAGCCAAAGCCGCCGCTTCCCTCGCCCATCCCAACATCTGCACGATTCACGGCGTGGAAGAACACGACGAAAAAGCTTTTATCGTCA
>JANOGR010000207.1:0-1549 GCA_031406095.1 Ignavibacteriales bacterium | reverse complement strand
CTCATTTGCGGTGATCGACACCAGGAAGAAAGAATTGCGATTCTCCAATGCGGGACAGTCCTACCCGCTCCTGATGCGGGGAAAAGAAGTAAGGTCGCTGGAAGTAAAAGGGGCGCGACTTCCACTGGGTGTCAAGGAAGACGTGACGTACGGAGAAATGGCCGTGAAGCTCAAGAAGGGTGATACGCTCATCTTCTACACCGACGGCATCCCGGAGGCGAAGGATGAAAAGGACAAATTTTACGGATTCGAACGGTTCAAATCGTTGATCGAAAACCTGGGTGCCTTATTGGCAAAAGAGATGAGGGATCGGATCCTCTCCGAGGTGAAATCGTTTACGGGCAACGCACCGCAGCATGATGATATGACGGTGGTGGTGGTGAAGGTCCTTTGAAATGTTTTCGGATCATCAATCAACGATTCACTTTATTGACAGTGACATTCCATGAAACCTCTTCTTGTGCTCAAATTTTTCCTCTCCGGCATGTTGTTGTTTATATGCAGCCTCATTGCCACCAATCTCAGTTTTGTGCAAGAGTCGGAGTTCGACTTCGTGAAGCTCGCCAGGCTCGCTCAAGTGCCGTCAAAAATTTCCATGGATGAGCCTCAACCGACGGCAGAGGACAAACGCATCATGGAGATTAGCCTCCATTTTTACGACAACGCAGTGGATACAACCCGTTTCAACGCCTTTCTCAAACTCGTCCGCAAAATGAAACAATCGGGTGCGAAAGTTGTTCTCATTCCCCTTCCGATGAAATGGGATGTGTATGAGCCGACTCAAAAAGCGATTCAGGATATGGAGGCCACGAACGTCGTTGTTTTCGGCGAGACAGTCCAGAAAATGGCGTGGGATTATCAGGCGCAAACATACAAACTCAGGCCGGCCAAAAACTATTATGTCCGTCATCCGACCTTTGACCGCACAAAAATAACCTGGGGTGTTCTCTCGATGCTGTGGAGGGAAATCGGATTCATTGAACTGGTGCCTTTGGGTTATCTGGAAGAATATGGCAATGAGCTCATTCCTGATGTTTCGCTCGAAATCCTAAGAAAATACGAAGGCCTTGATAGCTCTGCCATCATCCGCGACGCCGATGAAGTTCGCGTCGGTTCGCATATCATTCCCATCTCTGCGGATGGAATCGCCTACGCAAAGCTGAACCTCTGGGAAAGGAGGTACAGGAGTTATGATGTTCTTGCGCAGTACGAAAAGAACGGAGGATTATCGTTTTTACACTGGGAGCAGTCCAGACGAACCTACTTGAACGTTCCAGATTCGATGTTCACCATGTACCGAAACAAGATTGTTGTTGTCAACTGGTATGATCCCACGGAACGGGACTTTTACCTTACATGGTCCTACGCGGGGTATTCCTCCATCCTTCAGTCGATCTTTGACAACACATTGATGACACGGTCCGAAGAATGGAACACGATGATCGTTTTCTTGTTCGTTGTGCTCAGCGCCGTCACATTCCTTTACGTGCGATCGGGAATTGCCATTGTCATTCATGCCGTCGCGGCGGGAGGGAGTCTCTTGACAAGC
>JANOGR010000205.1:0-12763 GCA_031406095.1 Ignavibacteriales bacterium | reverse complement strand
CATCGTCGATGCGATGCAATCCCGCGGAATCCTGATTAACTGCACGAACACGACAGTTCTCCGCGTTCTCCCCCCGCTCAATCTTGAGAAAAAGCATTGCGAAGAGTTTTTGCAGAACCTTCGTGAAGTGCTCCAAACAATCTCAAAGTGACTTTCTGCCGGGTCCTTCTTCGAATTCACAAGAACATCTGATTTTTCATCGATCCCCGCAATAGGCTTCATGTTCAAGAAGTGAGCGCTTGACAAGCGAAAATTGTTTTCGTACACTCGCTGCCACGTTCTCTCCACCACCACATCCTTTCACTTAAGGAGACGGGAGGTTCCCATGGTGTTCCTCTGGCTCATCTGCGGCTTTGTTCTGGTTTCAGTGGCTTTTTTCATTCCGGGGAATCAGGCAGAAGTCTGGCCTAACCTCAACTCCGCTGGAATCGCCGCGCTTCTCTACTTGTTGGCTCTCGTTGCTTACACCATGCGCAAACCGTTCGGGCGAAAGGCTCAAATTGCGGTATGGGCGGTGACATTCGTGACACTCGGGGCGCTGGGGATGCATTGGACGGGCATGGATTCAATGAGTCACTGGCAGCATGAGAAGCTTCTTAGCATTCGAGCAGTGATCGGGAGAGGAATCATTCAAGCGGAGGTTCCTTATCAGCTGTTGACCGTGCTGGACAGCTTTCATCACCAGAAAGGAAAGAAGGCCACTCTCCAACAAGTCTTTCTGAGTAAGAACCCGGGAGCGAAGGTTGGTGACAACGTTCACAAGCCAAACGATGAGAGAGACAGCCTCCGTGTCTTCATCAGTTCTCTTTCAGACACCATGATCGCACTGACAGCTCAAGAAATGTTTGTGAAAGGCAGGGATCCTTCTTTCAAAAACTTTAATGGAAGAACTGGGATGGTCCAGGAGCGGTTTACCCTGACGGCGAAAGGAGTAAGACGTGAATCCGAAAACTGATTCCCCACGCGAGTTTTCTTCCGAGTATCTTCAGCTCCTGGTTGCCATCACGGGTGCAACATTGCTTCTCGTTTTCGGATTTGAGCGGCTCTTTTCGCACCAGCGGTTTTCTCCCGATGTTTTTATTCCGTTTCCCTGGATTGTCGCTGCCGGACAAACCATCGACGACGGTCTAGAGATGTTTACAGGCAAATTACCAAATATCATGTCCATGTCTCACCGGCTTGCACTCCTCGCCGATATGCTGGTGGTGTTTGTTCTTGGCCCGACCCTCTTACTCATGAGCTGGCGAAAAATGAGATTGGTAAAAGAAGAGCAGGCAACTTCTCCTGTGCGAGGTTTGTGGACGCTGTTGTTCGTGGTCGGCGGTGTGATTTCCTTCTCCGCGGTTATTCCCGCGATTCCCATTGCGATCACTCAGAGGAGCGTGGCTACAAGCCTGTTTCATGCCCAGGCGGTTCAGACCAACAAGGATTACATGATCAACGATCTCAATTTCATTGCCTTGTATGCACATCAGTATAGAATCCTGCCGAAATCATACGGCGGGGGCGAGGGCTCGTTTGCGGGTTTCACGCCCACCCGTGGGCTTGTCTCGACGGAAAACGGGGACTACATCGTTTCACCGTCGGCGAATCAATGCCTGATCAAAGCGACTTCAAAATTGTATCCTTCGGCAGGGATTTCCGTGCTCGTCAATGAGGCTGGACAGCTGCGAGATTGGTCGTACATAGGTCCTTTCGAATAAGGAGAGAGTTCTTATGGAAAATAACGGAATGATTCAGCCGTTCAAGAGAATCGATTGGCGTTGGGTGGGAATAGGCTACTGTTTCTTCATCGTTTACCACCTTCTCCCGGCTTTTCTCCTTCTCGTCTTTGCACGCAACGGGCTGACAGGAGAAACGGCCAAAGCAATCTGGCTGTTCGTCGGCCTCGCGGTGATCGGGGCGTATATAGGTTATCGGTCGAGCGGAATAACGATTCTTGAGCCGGCAATTTCTGCGCTGCTTTACATGGCCACACTGACTCTTCTCTTCGAGGAATTTTGGGGAAGGTCGTTTGGCCCACGCTCTGTTGGGCTGATTTACTTCTGGATTGTCGGGGGGTTTCTGATCGCATTCGTGAGTGCGTGGGTGGGAGAACTCGTGCAGGCAAGAAAGCTCGCGGCCAGGAAAACGGCTTGAGCAGACGCGCGACGGGCAATTGTTGATGTTGCGCGAGACACAACTCACTCCAATTCTTCTCTAGATTGAAGATTTGAAGTTCGTTTTTTCTTCTTCTTGAATCTCCCCGCACCTTCTGCTATATTCAGCTCCGATGGAACTCCAGCCCAAACACATACAGGCCCCGCAAATCCTTGGTGATTCCTGGTTCAATTCGGAACCTATTTCCATACGGGATCGGCAAGGAACGAGCGTTTTCCTCATCGATTTCTGGGATTATTCCTGCATCAGCTGTCTACGGACGCTTCCGTATATCAAAGACTGGCAGCGTAAATACCAGGATTTCGGGCTCGCCGTGGTCGGTGTGCACACTCCCGAATACAAATTCTCCCGCTCACCCGATGTGATTCAGCGTGCTCTCAAGAATCTTGGCATTGAGTATCCTGTCGTCTCGGACAACGAAGCCATTGTTTGGAACGCATATGCGATTCGATTCTGGCCCACGCGAGTATTGGTCGACGTTGACGGTTACGTGCGATTCATGCAACACGGCGAAACAGGATATCATGAATTCGAACGAGCCATCCAGCAGCTTCTCGTTGAAGCCGGATACCGTGGCGAGCTGCCCGACCTTACGAAGCCGATGCGCGATACCGATGAACCGGGGTCAGCATTGTATCAGTCCACCCGGGAAATGCATCTCGGCTATTTGAAGGGCACCATCGGCAATCCGGAGGGGTTCAGTATGGAATCGACAGCGGAGTATTCCGACCAGGGAATGCATCTTCCAGAGCGGTTTTACGCAAACGGGAAGTGGATGAGTGAGAAGGACTTCATTTGCTTCAAGGGATTGGCCGGGGAGCAGGGGACCATTGCATTCCTGTATGAAGCCCGTGAAGTGAACGCCATTATCAATTCAAAAGACGGGTCGCGATTCGAAGTGACGGTCACGCAGGATGAGAAGCCTCTCACGGACCGCAACGCAGGGCTGGACGTTGTCCTGATGAACCCGGATAAGAGCGTTATCAATGTCGAAACACCCGGACTTTATCGTCTTGTGAAAAACCCGGATTTCCAATCGCACTCCCTCAAACTCACCGTCAAGAACCCCGGAATTGAAATGTATGCCTTCTCGTTTGTCACCGCTGCCATTCCGGACGTCGTTCCCTCAAGAACTGAGCCCTTTGGGTTGAACTAATGAAGTGTGTTCGCATTCACGAGCACGGGGGTCTCGAGAAGCTCCTTTACGAAGACATCCCGACGCCGAAGATCCGCGCGGACGAAGTCCTCGTGAACGTAAGAGCAACGTCGCTGAATCATATGGACATCTGGGTTCGGAAAGGGCTGCCCGGTGTGAAGATTCCACTTCCATTAATCCCGGGTGTTGACGCGGCAGGGGTTGTGGCTGAGGTTGGTGAAGCTGTTCGCCATGTGAAAGCCGGCGACCGGGTTCTTGTGGCACAGGGGATTTCGTGCGGACACTGCAAGTTTTGCCTGAATGGCGACGACAACCTTTGCAAAGATTATGTCCTCATCGGTGAACACCGCGACGGGGCGGATGCAGAATACATCGCGATGCCGGGAAAGAACATCATCCCGCTCAGTGCGAAGATTTCGTTCGAGGAAGCGACGGCGGCTTCCCTGGTGTTTTTAACCGCCTGGCAGATGTTGGTGGATAAAGCTCATGTTCAGCCGGGTGATGATGTGCTCGTTGTCGGTGCGAGCAGCGGAGTCGGGAGCGCGGCGATTCAGGTCGCAAAGCTTTTTGGTGCCCGCGTCATCGCCACGACGAGTACCGACGAAAAAATCGCCAAAGCGAAGAACATCGGTGCCGATGAGGTGGTCAATTACAACAGGCAGAATGTGCTGCAGGAAACACGGAAGCTCACCGGGAAGAAGGGAGTGGAGATTGTAATTGACCACGTGGGCCAGAGTGTATGGGAAGAGTGCATCAAATGTTTAACCAAGGGGGGAAAACTCGTGACGTGCGGGGCGACATCCGGGCATGAAGCTGTCACAGATTTGCGCTACGTGTTCTACAAGCAGCTTCAGATTATTGGATCCACGATGGGGAAGAAGGGAGATCTCATCACGATCATGAAATTCATTGAACAAGGAAAACTGCGACCTGTGATCGATCGTGTTATGCCGCTCAGCGACGTGAAAGAGGCGCACAGGCTCTTGGAAGCGGGGAAGCAGTTTGGGAAGATCGTGTTGACACCGTAGGTGTGTTCACAGATTTTCGCAGATTACGCAGATTCACCGCAGATCACAGATTACGCAGATTTGCTGCAGACCTCAGATTACACAGATATCTGATAACTCAGATGACAACAGACTATCCTGAGGAAAAGTATCCGCACAAGGATATCACAGCGAAGATTATCAAAGCGGCGTTTGACGTTCACAATCGACTAGGTCATTCTTTTCTTGAAAAAATCTATGAAAATGCATTGGTGAAGGAGCTTCAGGGCCAAGGCCTCAAAGTTGAACAACAGAAGCCGTTGACTGTGAACTACGGTGGAGAACCGATCGGCGGGTTTGCGGTGGATTTGCTCGTGGAAGACAAAATCGTGGTGGAATTGAAGGCGGTGAACTCACTCGACTCCGCGCACGAAGATAAACTCTTGCATTACCTTAAAGCCTCAGGACTCGAAGTGGGCTTGCTCATCAACTTCGGAAAAAGTGTGGATGTGCGGAGAAAGATATTCACTCACAAATGATAAAATGTGTCAACAATCTGTGAAATCTGCAATCTGCCTAAATCTGCGAAATCTGTTTTGATCTGTGGTAACTAGCTCTTTTTACCTAGGGCTTTCGCAACACTTGATAGCAATTCTTCTGCTGTAAACGGTTTTGTGAGATAGTCATCTGCCTTCAGTTGCAACCCGTGCGTCACGTCCTGCTTTTCGTTCCTGCCTGAGAGAAAGATGAAAGGTAGAGCAGCCGTGGCAGGATTCTCCTTCACTGCTCTGATAGTTTGATAGCCGGTGAGTTCCGGCATCTCGACGTCGCACAGCACCAGCGAAGGCCGAACTGTCGCGATCAGCTCCAACCCCTTCAAACCGTTTTCTGCCTCGCAGGGCTCGTAGCCCGCGCCCTTGAGAATTTGTGCGATGACTTTGCGCGTCGGGTCATCATCTTCAATAATGACGATTTTTACCATTGTGTGCGTCCAAATTAGACAACAAGAGAGGAAAAAGCAACCACGCATACTCTTGCACCTCAACCCTCTCTTCGCTATATTATTCCGTGGCGATTTGAAACGACAGCTTGCGGCCACGTTAAACAAGTGCTAAAGCGTCGGTGATCAACCTCACCCCGGCGCACGTCGGGGTTTTTCGTTTATGGCAAATTCCTTTCTTGACATACTGAAAGAAAAGATCATCGTTTTCGACGGCGCAACCGGCACGCACCTCCAGGGTCAAAACCTGAGCCCGGACGACTTCGGCGGGGAACATCTCGCTGGTTGTAACGAGTATCTCGTTATCTCGAAACCATCCGCAGTGGAAAACGTTCACCGCGACTATCTTGAAGTGGGCTGTGATGTCATCGAGACAAATTCGTTTGGGTCCGCTCGCATCGTCCTTGCAGAATATGGCCTCCAGGATAAGGCCTATGAACTGAGCTTCAAATCGGCTCAAATTGCGAAACGAATGGCCAATGATTATTACCGCAACGGCCATCAGCGGTTTGTTGCCGGCTCCATGGGCCCCACGACGAAGCTCCCCTCGCTCGGCCACATCTCGTTCAAAGAAATGGCTGCAGATTATCACGAGCAGGCAAAGGGCCTCGTGGAAGGAGGAGCCGACCTTCTGAGTGTCGAAACCTGCCAGGATGTCCTGCAGATCAAGGCCGCCCTCTACGGGATTTTCGAATACTTCGAGGAAGCACGGCGTCGCGTTCCTATTGTCGTCTCTGTCACTATCGAAACCATGGGCACGATGCTGCTCGGGACCGAAATCTCGGCGGCGCTGACATCCATCGAGCCGTACGATGTCGACGTCATTGGCATGAACTGCGCGACAGGGCCCAAGGAGATGTCTGAACACGTTCGCGTGCTTTCACAAAGCAGCCCGAAACCGATTTTCGTTATGCCGAACGCCGGGCTTCCGGAAAATATCGGCGGTCATGCTCATTATCATCTCACACCAGAAGAACTTGTGCAATACCTTTCGCATTTCGTCAAAGACCTCGGTGTGAGCGTCGTCGGCGGATGTTGCGGGACGACAAAGGAGCACATCCGTCAGCTTGTTCAGGCCGTGGGCAACCTGTCGCCGAAACCCAGAAATCCCGAGTTCATTCCGAGCGCGTCAAGTTTGTATCAATCCGCCCCCATGCGAATTACACCGCCGCCGATTCTTGTCGGCGAACGCACGAATGCGAATGGAAGCAAGCTTTTTCGTGACCTCCTGGCAAAGGAGGACTGGGAAGCGATCGTGGCCATGGGTCGTGAGCAGGTGAAAGAACAAGCCCACATGCTCGATGTGTGCGCCGCATACGTTGGCCGGAATGAATCTGCCGATATGAAGGAGATCATTACGCGCTTCAACAAGCAGATCACGATTCCTCTCGTCATCGATTCTACGGAAGCCCCCGTCATTGAAGAAGCGCTCCAGAGGATCGGCGGGAAGGCAATCGTGAATTCGATTAACCTGGAGGATGGCGAGGAACGGATCAACCATGTTGTGCCCCTTTGCAAGAAATACGGAGCTGCCGTCATCGCGCTCACCATCGATGAAAATGGCATGGCGAAATCGGCCGCCTCGAAACTGGCCATCGCCAGGCGAATTTACGACCTCACGGTCAATAAGTTCAAAATGAAGCCGCACGACCTGATTTTCGATGCACTCACGTTTACACTCGGCTCCGGCGATGAGGAATTCCGAAAAGCCGGGATGGAAACGATCGAGGCAATCAAGCTCATCAAGCGAGAACTTCCCGGCGTCCATACGATTCTTGGTGTGAGCAACATCTCGTTCGGCCTTTCCCCGGTCTCACGGAACGTTATCAACAGCGTCTTCCTCCATTATGCCGTCGAGGCAGGATTGGATATGGCGATTGTGCACGCGTCGAAGATCATGCCGCTCTACAAAATCGACGAAAAAGGAAGGGAACTTTGCCGCCAACTGGTGTTCGATGAGCGAAGGTTCGAGGGCGAAGGCCAGAATCGGAAAGTCGTTCATGATCCACTCACCGAGTTGATGGCGTATTATGCCGACAAAAAGTCGGAGACAAGGAAAAAAACAGGAGTCAAAGGAGATACGGCCGAAGAACGTCTCAAGAACAGGATCATTGACGGAGATAGAGTTGGCCTGCAAAATGATTTGGATGAGGCGCTCAAAAGGCATCCTGCTCTCCATATCATCAACAACATACTTCTGGGTGGGATGAAGGTTGTCGGAGAATTATTCGGCTCAGGCCAGATGCAGCTCCCGTTTGTTCTTCAATCAGCCGAAGTGATGAAAGCGGCAGTGGCTTACCTTGAGCCGTTTATGGAGAAAAAGGAGGGAAGCCAGAAGGGCACGATGGTCATTGCCACGGTCAAAGGCGACGTGCATGACATCGGAAAGAACCTGGTGGACATCATTCTGACGAACAATGGGTACAAAGTTGTGAACCTCGGCATCAAATGCGCGCTGGAAAATATGCTCCACGCGGCGAAGGAACACAAAGCCGATGCCATCGGAATGAGCGGGCTGCTGGTGAAGTCTACTCTCGTGATGAAGCAAAACCTCGAAGTCATGAACGAACAAAGCCTGAAAATCCCCGTGATTCTGGGCGGGGCGGCGTTGACGCGGAGGTATGTCGAGCAGGACTTGCGGTCGGTATACGATGGGGATGTGTTCTACGCAAACGATGCGTTCGACGGCCTCCATCTCATGGAACGAATTCTCAAAGGTGAAAAGCCGCCGGCTGATGCAGCAAGGACGGAAGAAACAATCGAGGCAGAACAGCCCACAGGAGCCGAAGCGAAGATCGCATTGGCAATGGAAGAACAGCCGGAGTCAGAAAGGAACGAAGTTGCTGTTTCCGTCGGACACAGTCGTTCGAACGTGCGTGTCGATGTTCCTATTCCCAACCCGCCCTTCTGGGGCTCAAAGGTCGTCGAAAGTGTCTCACTGGAAGAGCTTTTTCCCTACGTGAATGATGTCGCCCTCATTCGCGGACAGTGGCGTGTGATTCGAGGTAAGATGAGCGAGAAAGAATACCAGAAAATCCTCGAGGAACAGATACATCCGGATTATCGAAAACTGAAACAGAAGGTCGTTGCGGAAAAGCTTCTGGTTCCCCAAGTAGTCTACGGCTATTTTCCCTGTCAATCAGACGGAAACGACCTCATCGTCTATCAGTTGCCAAAGCCCGGCAACGGATCTATTCCGCAATCGCCAATCCCAACTTTGCAATCCAAGGAATGGCTCCGATTTTCATTTCCACGCCAGCGCGATGGAAGGCATCTTTGCATCTCGGATTTCTTTTCGTCTGTTGACTCAGGACGGGTTGATGTCGTGGCGTTCCATTTGGTCACGATGGGGAAGAGAGCATCAGAGTACTCCAGGAAGCTTTTTGAATCTGATAACTATAAAGATTATCTGTATTTCCATGGGTTGAGTGTGGAGAGTGCCGAGGCTCTGGCCGAACAGTGGCACAAGAAGATCCGCGAAGAGCTTGGAATTGCTGGGAAGGATGGGAAAGAAATTCGTAAATTGTTCAGCCAGACGTATCAAGGATCGCGCTATAGCTTCGGGTACCCGGCGTGTCCAAACCTGGAAGACCAGACAAAATTGTTCGAATTGCTTCGACCCGAAAGAATCAATGTGCAATTGACAGAGGAATACCAGATGGATCCTGAACAGTCAACGTCCGCGATTATTGTCCATCATCCTGAAGCTCGGTACTTCAACGTGAAGTAACACTTGCGATTCACCAGTCACCACTCACCAATCAACCAATCACTAGTCTATGCCTAATCTCCTTCTTCTTCGTCACGGCGAATCTCAATGGAATCTCGAAAACCGATTCACGGGCTGGGTCGATATTCCGCTGTCCCTAAAAGGAGAGCAGGAAGCCCGGCAAGCGGGCGAAAAACTCAAGTCGTACAAATTCGATAAAGCATATACCTCGGTGCTCAAACGCGCAATTGACACACTGAAGGTAGTCCTCAGAATCAGCGGCCAGGAAAATATCCCCGTTGAATATGACAAGGCACTCAACGAGCGTCATTACGGATCCCTGCAGGGTTTGAACAAGGCAGAGATTGGAAAACAATACGGGGAGCAACAATTGAAGACCTGGCGCAGAAGCTATGATGTTCCGCCGCCGAAGGACAAAACAGAACTCAACCCGGATGGTATTAGCGAGAGCCTGAAGGATACCGCCGCGAGAACCTTGCCGTACTTCCAATCGAAAATCATGCCGGACGTCCTTGCCGGGAAGAACATCATCGTCGCCGCGCACGGAAACAGCCTTCGTTCCATCGTCATGCATCTTGACAACCTTACCAGAGAACAGGTCCTCGAACTCAACATTCCTACCGGAGTTCCGCTTCTCTACGTCTACGAAAAAGGCGTCATCAAAGAGCATCGGTATCTGTAATCCCGTTTTGTGAAATACAGAGGTCGGTTGCCGATTGTTCTTCTCCATGTGTTGTTTTCCCAGGCTTACTTGAGTATTTTAGCTTCATGGACGACCGGTTTTACAAAGGAATCGAAGAATTCAACTCTGGCCGTTACTTCGAAGCTCATGAGGTTCTCGAAGACCTCTGGCACGAGTACCGCGAAATCGACCGGACGTTTCTTCAGGGTTTGATTCAACTCGCAGCTGGGTTTTATCATTTTCAATGCGACAATATGAAAGGTGCCACGAGCCAGCTCACAAAGGGTATAAAGAAACTTGAACCTTATAAGCCAGAGCATTTGGGGATTGATCTCATGAAATTCCTCAATGAAACAGGAGATAACTTGAAACTCATAAGGGGCGCGATGGAGGGGAAAGTTGGTACACCCGGCTCGCTGGCGTTTCCCAGAATATCCGTGAGTGGCACAAATGGATCCAACAAATGAAAATCGGACCCTACGAAATCCACTCCATTGAAACCGGCCGCTTCTCGCTCGACGGCGGAGCTATGTTCGGCGTTGTTCCGTGGGTGTTCTGGAGCAAAACCAATCCACCGGACGAACGTCAGCGGATCAGTCTCGCGGCTCGGTGCTGGTTGATTCTCGGGGGCGGCAGAAAAATTCTCGTCGATGACGGCAATGGAACAAAGTGGAACGACAAATTGCGTGATATTTACAAGCTCGACAATTCGCAGAGCGATCTCGTATCATCATTGAAGAAATTCGGATTGGCTACGGCCGACATAACGGATGTCATTCTCACCCATCTTCATTTTGACCACGCGGGCGGCTCCACAACTCTGATAAACGGGAAGGCAGTGCCCACATTTCCGAACGCGAAGTACTATGTACAGAAAAAACATTGGGACCAGTCTCAAAACCCGACGGAAAAGGACCGGGGCAGTTTTATGCGAGATGATTACATGCCGCTCAAGGAATACGGAGTCCTTGAATTTGTGGACGGAGAGTTCGAGATCTTCCCCAACATTCAAATAGTCGTTTGCAACGGCCACACAGCAGCACAACAGCTCCCCAAAATCTCTGACGGCAAAACGACGATGCTGTTTTGTTGCGACTTGATACCAACGACCTCACACATTCCGTATCCTTACGTCATGGCGTACGACCTGAGACCCCTGGTCACAATAGAAGAAAAGAAGAAAATATTTCCTCGTGCGTATGAGGAGAAATGGATTCTTTATCTGGAGCATGACCCGAACGCCGAGGCTATAACGTTGAAATCCACTGAAAAAGGATTTGCAGTCGATCGAACTCTGAAACTTGACTAGTGTGTGCTGGAATTCGGAACTGTTCTAACTTTCCCTCTCCTCTTAGGAGAGGCTAGGTGAGGTCCCTTTTGCAAAGACACTTCCCGAAATATAGCAAGCGTTTGGTTTCGGTTGCTCGAACTCTACGGCGGCGAATGACAGATGCAGAAAAGAAACTGTGGTCATTTCTTCGCGACAATCAGCTCGGAGTGAAATTCCGAAGACAGTTTCCAATCGGGAAGCACGTTCTGGATTTTTACTGCCACGAAGCTAAACTCGACGTCGAAGTGGATGGAGATCAACACAATACCGATGATGGGACGCGGAATGATGTGGACCGTGACTCAGGCTTAGAACAACAGGATATCAAAGTCTTAAGATATTCGAACTCTGAAGTCATGGAACAAACCGAGGCTCTTGCAGATGATATTCTCGAAGAGGTGCGTGCTAGAATCCAGAGGCAAACCAATGGTGAAGGTGAGACTTAAAAGTAGACCCCACCTTCGTCCTCCCCTAAGAGGGGAGGAGTTTGCCCATTTTTGATTAAGCCTAGGTGACACAACTGTTCTAACTTTCCCTCTCCTTTTAGGAGAGGGTAGGTGAGGTCCAAGAATAGGTATTACCTGTTGACTAGAACTTGGGAACTTGGTATTGTTAATACTATGGACGGGTTCGAGCAAGTAGCAAAGTTGTCTGATTTTCGGTCTGCTAAGTCGATTGAGGCGAGATCGCAAGGTGTGAAACTGGCCCTGTTTCAGATCGAATCCCATATTTTCGCAGCAGAGAATAATTGCCCTCATCAGCATTTCGAAGTCTTGCATCAGGGCCTCATCGAGGGCAAGACAATTACTTGCCCCATGCACGGAAGAACCTTTGACCTGGAAACAGGCCAATGTCAAAACGGAGCCGGGAAACTGAAGCTTTTTGAAGTGAAAGTGGTCGATGAAGAAGTGTGGATCAAGAAGCCTGAAGCGATGCAACGATTCGCATTGTTTGACAAATGATCATGGAAGCGCAATCACTCACTGCCCGAATCAAGTCCCAAGCGACCGATCTTGGATTCTGCAAGGTCGGTGTGGCACGTGCAGGCGAGCTCACAGATGAAGGTAGGCATCTTCGCGAATGGCTCGCTCGCGGCTACCACGGAACAATGGAATGGATGGAAACCGAAAAGCGGTCGGATGTGAGAAAGATTCTGCCAGACGCGAAATCCGTGGTCTGTGTGGCCATGAATTATTACACAAATATCCAGCACTCCAAGGATCCTGATGTCGGCAAAATCTCGCGTTATGCCTGGGGAGACGATTACCATATTGTGATGACGCAGCGCCTCGAAAAGCTTCAGCAATTCATAAAGGCTGATGTTCCGGGTGTTCAATCGAACCTCTACGTTGACACGGGGCCGGTCATGGACAAAGTATGGGCGGCGCGGGCGGGTCTTGGATGGCAGGGAAAGCACACGAATCTCATTACAAAGGAATACGGCTCGTGGGTGTTTCTTGGCGAAATCATACTGGATAAGGAACTCCAATACGATCAGCCGATTGAGGATTTTTGTGGATCCTGCACTGCGTGCATCGACGCCTGTCCGACAGGGGCAATTACGGAACCGTATGTTCTCGACTCCAATAAGTGCATCTCATACCTGACGATTGAACATCATGGTAACATCCCTGAGCAGTTGGCGCCACAGTTTGAGAATTGGATCTACGGCTGCGATATTTGCCAGGATGTGTGTCCATGGAACAAGTTTCAACAGGA
>JANOGR010000229.1:0-1623 GCA_031406095.1 Ignavibacteriales bacterium | reverse complement strand
TTCAAAGACAATCTTTCTTTTTTCCCGACAGCCGGCAGGACATTTGAACTTCATCAGGGCCTGGCACAGAAGCGTGTAAAGGTAGAGTCGTATCGTTGCACATGCCGCGGGCCGGAATCGCCGCACGAACATTATTTCATTCCATGGAAAGGAATGAAGGCCGGCGACACGGTCATCATCAGGAAGGATCCGAAAAAAGCTGCCCGCTACACCCTACAACTGAGGAGTTCTGAAGGCCAGGGAGGGTTATGCGGTTGAGGAGGGAACAATGAGTTCGGCACACGAAATAATCATTGCAGGTTTTGGCGGCCAGGGAGTGCTTTCCATGGGCCAAATCCTGAGTTACGCGGCCATGGTGGAAGGGAAGGAAGTGAGCTGGATGCCTTCATACGGGCCGGAGATGCGGGGCGGAACGGCGAACTGCATTGTCATTATTTCAGACGAGCGCATCAGTTCCCCCATTGTGACATCGTTCGATTCGGCGATTATCTTGAACCAACCGTCGATGGACAAGTTTTTGCCGCACATCAAGCCGGGGGGGTTGCTCGTGTATGAGAAGTCGACGATCATCAAGACGCCGGATCGTTCGGATATCGAGATATTGCCCGTTGCAGGGATTCTGGAAGCCCAGGCGCTCACGAGCAAACAAGTCGCGAACGTTGTGATGCTTGGCGCTTTTCTCGACCGGCGGTCCATCGTAGACCCTGAGAACGTTGTGAAAGCACTTCGACAAGTGTTGCCGGCACACCGGCTTCAACTGTTGCCGCTGAATGAACAGGCTCTTAAACGGGGAAAAGAACTGGCTCAACAACACGCCGAGCCCTTGATGGCTTAAGATGAAGCGTCAGAAAGGAAGGCCTATGAATCTCGAAAGTTTCAGGTGCGACCATGCTTGCAGAAACACATGTGCGACCCTCAGTGAGGCTCTCCGTACAGAAACCAAGCTTGTCGAGTTTTACGAACAGATCATGGCAGAGTGTGATTACCCGGAGATAAGCCGGTTTGTTCGTGAACTCGTTGAAGAGCGCCGCAAGTCCATTCTTCGCATCGTGCAAAAGCTCAACGAGATGTATGCCCGTGGCGAGATCATGGACGGCGTGGGGGCGAGTTTCGACCCTGCAAAAACTTGACAGGCCTCCGAAGCATAACCCAGGTTGGCAGCAACCCCTCTTATCGGAAGGTGGCATCTAACGGCATTTCAACAATCAGGATGAAAACAAAGACTGAAGTGACCGCCTGGATCGTCATGGTTGTTCTGATGCTCATATGTCTGAGCCGGCAGACTGTTTTTACCAGGTCGAGGAGCTTGGGTTTGGTGTTGGCGTTGACTTTGTTTTCCAATTTTGGTTCATTATATGTGTCGTTTGGGGAGCAATCCCTAGTACAAGGAACGAAATGAGGTAACAATGGATCGCGGGATAAGCTGCTTTCGGCCGTGTTTAATCACGGCTGCCCACCGTCTAATCACTAGTTAGGCGGCCATCTGACATGCTAATCCGAGGAGCATTTCTATGAAAATGCTATCATCCGTATTTCTTTTGCCCGTCATTTTTATGGGCTGTGCCTCATACTCCCAAATGTTTATCAGCCCGCAGGGTGAGATCGTGCGCTGCGGCGCTTACG
>JANOGR010000182.1:0-5232 GCA_031406095.1 Ignavibacteriales bacterium | reverse complement strand
GTTTTGATAACATCAAGATTGTGCTCTATAACGATTACTGTGTTTCCCTTATCCACGAGTTTGTTCAATACCGAGAGCAACATCCTGATGTCTTCGAAGTGGAGTCCTGTGGTCGGCTCATCCAGGATATACAGCGTTTTTCCCGTCCCGATTTTCGAGAGCTCCGTGGAAAGTTTGACGCGCTGGGCTTCGCCGCCGGAGAGCGTCGTGGCCTGTTGTCCCAGCCGGATGTAGCCGAGCCCCACGTCGTGCAGCGTCTGTAAATGCCGCATGATGCGGGGCAATTCACTAAAGAGCTCCATCGCGTCGTCCACCGTCATGCCGAGCACCTCCGCGATGGATTTGCCCTTGTAGTGCACCTCGAGCGTTTCCCGGTTGTATCGTTTGCCGTTGCAGACGTCGCAGAGCACATAGACGTCCGGCAAAAAATTCATCTCGATCCGCTTCACGCCGTCGCCTTCGCAGTTCTCGCACCGCCCGCCCTTCACGTTAAAGCTGAACCGCCCGGCCTTGTAGCCCCGGATCTGCGCCTCGGGAAGCTGCGTGAACAGGTCCCGGATGAGCGTGAACAACCCCGTGTAGGTGGCGGGGTTGGAGCGCGGCGTGCGCCCGATGGGCGACTGGTCGATGTCGATCACCTTGTCGATGTGGCCGAGCCCGTCCACGGACTTGTGCGGCAGCGGGATTCTTTTTGTTTTGTAAAACAGCCTGGAAAGGATCGGGAACAGCGTTTCATTGATCAGCGTGGATTTGCCCGAGCCGCTGACGCCCGTGACGCAAACGAACGTGCCGAGAGGAATCTTGACCGTGAGGTTCTTGAGGTTGTTTCCCTTCGCACCTTCCAGCACTAGGAACTTGCCGCTTCCCTTGCGGCGCACTTTCGGTACATCGATCACTCGCTTGCCCTTGAGATAGAGAGCAGTCAATGATTGTCCGTCCCATCCGTTCCCGTTCGAACCGGACTTGGACATTGGATGTTGAGTGTTGGATATTCTTGATTTCACTTTGAGGCTTCCCGGTTCTCCCACGGTTACGACATGGCCGCCGTGTTCGCCGGCAAAGGGACCAAGGTCCAGCACGTAATCGGCGCTCAGGATCATTTCCTTGTCGTGCTCGACGACGATGATCGTGTTGCCGAGGTCGCGCAGTGATTTCAGCGAATCGATGAGCTTGATGTTGTCGCGCTGGTGGAGTCCGATGCTCGGCTCGTCCAGGATGTACAGCACGCCCACGAGCTGCGTGCCGATCTGCGTGGCGAGGCGGATGCGCTGGCCTTCTCCGCCGCTGAGCGTGCGGGCGGGGCGGTCGAGCGAGAGGTAATTCAGCCCCACGTTCATCAGGAAACTCAGCCGCTGTTTGATTTCCTTCAGCACCTGGTGCGCGATCTCGTTCTGCCGCTCCGTGAGCGATAAATCTTCGAAAAACTTCAGCGCCTTGTTCACCGAGAGTTTTACGACATCCGAAATGTTCGATTGCACGCCCGTTTTGGCGTCTTCGATCTTGATGGCGAGGGATTCCTTGCGGAGGCGGCCCCCGTTGCAAACCTCGCAGCGGCTGGTGGTCATAAAGGACTCCACCCACTCGCGGATCTGATTGGACGCGGTTTCGTCATAATAGCGCTTCAGCATTTTCATCAGCCCGTCGAAGCGGTGTTTGTAGGTGACGGTGCGGCCGGAGTCGTAGACATACTGGACCTCCAGCTTCTCGGCTCCCATGCCGTAGAGCAGCGCCTCTTTGGCTTTGGGCGTGAGCTTTTTGAGCGGCGTGTCGAAATCGAAGCCGTGCTTTGTGGCGAGCGCCTGTACCTGGCTGAACATCCATGTGGGGCGGGGCTTTCCGAGCGCGGCGATGCCTTCCTTGTTGATCGACAGGTTTTCGTCGGGCATGATGAGGTTCAGGTCGAACGCCTTTAGCTCGCCCAGGCCTTCGCACTTGGTACAATGTCCCGCGGGCGAGTTGAACGAGAAGGAATTCGGGGCAGGCTCCTCGTAGGAAATGCCGCAATAGGTGCATGAGTATTTCTGGCTGAAGAGCTGGTCGTTCTTGCCGTCGTTCACGATGAGGACGCCTTCGCCGAACTTGAGGGCGACTTCGACGGAATCGGCGATGCGTGGCCGGGCTTTGTCGTCCACGGTGATGCGGTCGACCACGATCTCGATATTGTGGACCTTGTACCGGCTGGCCTTCATGCCTTTTTCGATCTGCTTCACTTCGCCGTCCACCCGCACGCGGATGAACCCGTCTTTCAGGATTTGCTCGAACAGCTCCCGGTAATGTCCTTTGCGGCCTTTGATGACCGGAGCGAGGATCTGCAGCTTTGCGCCTTTCGGGTGGGCCATGATGCCGTCGATGATCTGGTCGACGCTCTGCCGCTGGACTTTGCGTCCGCAGTTATAGCAAAACTGTGTGCCGATGCGTGCGAAGAGGAGGCGCAGGTAATCGTAAATCTCCGTCACCGTGCCGACCGTTGAGCGGGGGTTCGAGCTGACGGTTTTCTGCTCGATGGAAATCGAGGGCGAGAGGCCTTCGATGTAGTCCACGTCCGGGCGCTCCATCATCTCGAGGAACTGTCGTGCGTAGGCGGACAGGCTTTCGACGTAGCGACGCTGGCCTTCCGCGTAGATGGTGTCGAACGCAAGGCTGGATTTGCCGGATCCCGATAAACCGGTGATGACGGTGAGCGCGTTGCGGGGGATCTCCACATCGATGTTTTTGAGGTTGTGAACCCGGGCTCCTCGGACAACGAGGTAATCGGCGGTGGAAATTATGTCCTGGGGTTCGGCTTTTGGCATCGGTTAAACAGACCTCACCTACCCTCTCCTAAGAGGAGAGGTAAACTTTGCACTATGGTTTGTGCACTGCAGACGACGAGATGGTCGGCGGTGGTTATTTGTTCAGGTTGGGTTTTTGGCATGGTGGAGAGAAAACCTGTTTGAACAAGGTAAGGGCGTTCAATTGAACGCCCTTACCCCGCGAACACCACAATCGGTGGGCGAATCCCAACATGTCTCATGTGCGAACCGTAGGGGCGTATGGCGATACGCCCCTACAGAAGGATTCGTCCCACAAACCTCAATGCATCCTTTTTCGTTTATTCAGGTACTCAAACAACGCCTTGTCAAACGGCGTGGCAGTATCGAGCAGCACGTAATCGATGTTATTCTCGCGGCATTCGCGCTTGTAGAAATCCAGGAATTCACGCATGGATTGCTGGTATGCCTTCTGGATGTGCCAGGGCTGCGTCATGAGTTCTTCCTGCGTCTCGATGTCCTTGAAAATGGCGTCGGAGCCGAAGGCAAACGAGCGCTCGAGCGGGTCCAGCACCTGCATCACCACGACCTCATTGCCCTTGTAGCGAAAATGTTTCAGCGAGTTCATCACCTGCTTCGGGTCGTCAAACAGGTCGCTCAGGACGATCACGAGGCCCCGACGTTTGATGCGCTCGGCAACTCCGTGCAGGGATTGCGCGGTGCTCGTCTTGTTGCCCGGCACCGTGTTTTCCAGCTCCTTCAACAGCTGCTTGAGATACCAGCGCGTGGCGTGCGGGGGCAGGAACGAGCGAACGGTTTCATCGTAGACCGTCAGCCCCACGGCGTCCCTCTGCTCGACCATCAGATATGACAGCGCGGCGGCGATGAACGAGGCGTATTCGAATTTCGTAATATTCCCGGGTGAGGCATAGTTCATCGACTTGCTCGCATCCACGACCACATACGACTTCAGGTTCGTTTCTTCCTCGAACTGCTTAATGTAAAACCGGTCCGTTTTGCCGTACGCCTTCCAGTCGATATGCTTGATCTCGTCGCCGGGATTGTAAGGCCGGTGCTCGGTGAATTCCACGCTGAACCCGTGATATGGGCTCTTGTGGAGTCCGGTAATAAAGCCCTCGACCACGAGCCTCGCGCGCAGCTCCATGTTGGCAAGCTGCGCAACCACCTGCGGCTGCAAATATTTCATCGATTCCTGCATTACTTCTTCGCGGTGCGGGTCGGTTTCACCGGCTTCGATTTTTCTTCTCTCTCGATCTTATCCTTGATGATCTCTGCGGGGTCCATGCCGAGGTGTTCAAGCTCGAACTTTGCATCCTGCACCAGGTTGTCGCTCGGATATTTGAGAATAAATGCCTCGTAGGCGATTTTTGCCGAATCGTAGTTCTTCAGCTCGTTATTGTAAATGAACCCTGTAAGAAAAAGTGCGTTCGAGGCCGTTGCATGGTTCGGAAATGATGAAACGAGTTTCCTGAACAACTCCACTGCTCTCTTCGAATTCTTTTTCCTGTCGTGCTCGATGTTTCCCATGGCATACAAAGCTTCTGGTACGCGCGGGCTCGTTGGGAATTCATCGACCACTCGTTGGTAAATTTCCAGAGCTTCGTCGAAGTTGTCCTGTTTGTGCGCGTCGACAGCCTTGACCATGACTTCCTTGTCTGTTTTTTTGGAGCAGGCGGCAAAAGTGAGCAAGGTGAGAATCAGAAGAAGGTGCCATTTCATAGGATTTCCTTGGAAAATGTGAGTTCGAGCGGACCGGAACTTGTAAAGTATCAAAACAAGGCTGGAGAAGCAACGGAGAGTGAAAACGATTTTTATCCAAAAACAATTGTCACTCCCGCTGATTGCGCGTTGTTTGCGTCCGCCGTCTTTCTGGCGGATAAGCGGGAGTCCAGAACCAGAATGCAAAGTCACTACGATGAGAATCAGCCTCCCGTCGGCCATCCGTCCACTTTCTTTTTGCTGGCCCAAAAAGAAAGTGGACAGAAAGAAAAAGGGCCTTTTCCGAAATCGGAACGCACGCCTGCGTGCCGTAACGCAACAGCGTTACTACGGCGTGCAGGCACGTTCAGACGCTTCCCCGCGTGCCCGAAAATCTCGGTGCGTGAGGTTTAGTGGAATCTCGACCGTCGACAGAACTGCACCTCGATTTAATGTCCCGCGGTCCATACCCCAGCACCCAAACCCAGCCGATTTCGGATCCGCCCCACAGCCGCCAGCACTCATGCCTAGCTCAACCAAAACATAAAAAGAAGATCCCTCATCCTGAGCGGAGTCGAAGGATGCTCTAAGCCTCACAAAAACAAGTTGCGCTTTTCCCCTCCTTGGAATAAAGGATGCCTGACAGTCTTGCTTTAACTTTTTTGGCGGGAAGGCGGGGTCTGCATGAGACGGCACTTGAGACTTTCATTCATGGAAAAAAGTCAGTTTTCGAGAACAGCACAGAAGAAGCCGTCCGTGCCGG
>JANOGR010000180.1:0-8185 GCA_031406095.1 Ignavibacteriales bacterium | reverse complement strand
GTGGGCCTGCCCCCCGGCCCGTCTGCCGGAGCGCCAGCGAAGGCAGAAGCCCAATTACTATTTCAAAGGTACTCCAATGATTGGAACAACAGTCTCACATTATCGGATTCTCGAAAAATTGGGCGAAGGGGGGATGGGCGTTGTTTACAAGGCCCAGGACACAAAGCTCGACCGTCTCGTCGCTTTGAAGTTTCTTCCTCCGCAGGCTTCTGCCACTCAGGAAACAAAAGACCGTTTCATGCAGGAAGCGAAGGCCGCGGCTGCTCTGAACCACAACAACATCTGCACGGTGTACGGAGTTGAGGATCATGACGGCCAGATGTTTATCTCGATGGAATACATCGAAGGCGGCACGCTTCGGCAGAAACTCCCCTATGCAAAGTCCGACGACGCCATCTCGGCAGCAATACAAATCGGGGACGCGCTTCAGGAGGCCCATGCGAAGGGCATTGTGCACCGGGACATCAAGGCCGACAATGTCATGCTGACCTCCAAAGGTCAAGTGAAGGTCATGGATTTCGGGTTGGCAAAACTCCGGGGAGCCCTGAAGCTGACTCGCACTTCCAGTACGGTCGGAACGCTCGGCTACATGGCGCCTGAGCAGGTCCAGGGGGGCGACGTAGATCACCGGAGCGACATCTTTTCGTTTGGCGTCCTGCTGTTCGAGATGTTGACGGGGAAACTTCCGTTTAGAGGCGAGCACGAGGCGGCAATGGTCTATTCCATCGTCAACGAAGAACCGCAGAACATTACTTCGCTGGTTCCCGACCTCTCCCCGCTCGTGGTGAACCTGATCCAGCGTTGTTTGGAGAAAGACCCTGCCGACCGATACCAGCACTTCGATGATATCACTGCAGACCTCCGCCGGTCGCAGAAAAAAACGTCGAGAGTCACCCGTTCAACATCGAATTTTCCGCTCCCGGGCCAGGGATCTTCCGTAGCTGAAGCGCAGCCATCCACAACCTCCGGTCCCTTTGCAATCGCTAAACAGAATCCTACAGTACGAATTGTTGGCGGCGTGGCTGCCGTTGCAATCGTTGCATTCGCAGTTTGGAAGTTGTTCGCGCCGTCGCTTCCAAAGATCAATTCCGCCATGGCGGTTTCAACTCTCCAAATTCCGGCGACCGAATACCAGTATCCCGGCATCTCTCCCGACGGCAAGTGGGTGACATTTCCCGGCGCAGATGTCAACGGCAAATGGGATATCTACATGATGTTCATCGAAACGGGTGAGAACAAGCGCATCACGACAGACTCAAGCCAATCGCTCGGCAATTCTGCCACAGCCCGCTTCTCGCCCGATGGAAGCTCTATCGTTTACGGCAGGCGAAATAAGCGCACTGGAATCGCCGAGGTGTGCGTCGTTTCTGTGCTCACGGGCCAGGTTCGAGTTATTGCCGACACCGGAGTCGCTCCACAATGGGGTCCTACGGGAGACAAGATCATTTACTATCGTGGAGCTTCGAGGCTGTTTCCCGGTCGTAGCTTGTGGCGAGAATACTGGAGCGTTTCTCCCCAGGGGGGCGATGCAACACCCGCTTTAATCGATTCTCTGGCAAAAGGGGGCAGTTCGTTTTTTTCCAGCGGAGTTTCTCCCGACGGCAAAAAGATCGTGTTCACCCGGCCAATTCAGGGTGGGCACAACGAGATTTTCACGTTCGATATTGAAGCGAGGAAAGAAAAACAGCTTACGTTCGACAACAAAGACGTCGATGAGGCGGTTTGGGGAACCAACGGGTATATCTTCTTTACATCTAACCGAAGCGGCAATTTCAATATCTGGGTGATCCCGGAGAACGGCGGTGAGGCCACTCAAGTGACAAGCGGAGCCGGTCCTGATAACGGCGTGACCTACTCTGCCACCGCAAATCGTCTTGTCTTTTCTCAGCGAACCAACGTCGCAACGCTCTGGATGGTCAACACCGACGGACGCGGCAACCGACAAGTATTCCCCGATGAGAACATACAGAACTCTCACATTTCACCCGATGGTAATACGCTCGTGCTCCAAGTTATGCACGAAACAATGTTGCCAACATTGATGATTCGGGAGGTTTCGGGAGGTCGCCAGGAGTTTCTGTTTCCCTTTGATCCTAACGTGGGGAGAGTTTTCCCCAAATGGTCTCCGTCAGGAACGTCAATCTCGTATGTGGAAATCGCCCGCGGCTTCCGAATTGGATATGGAAGGATTTTGGACCTCGCGGGTGGACGACGCGTCCGGGATTTGCGTGAAGGATTCATCGAAGAATGGATCTCAGACTCAGTGGTGCACGTATACCGTAACTCTTCTCGCGACTCGCTTCGCCCAAATTATTCCATCGGAAAACTCTTAAACCTCAACACAAATCAGGAATACTTCTATTTCCGGGATTCAGTTGATGCAGTGCCTCTGCTCAAGTACTCTTCAATCGGTTATGTCGATAAGGCTTTCTACCGGATCCTTCCCATGGAGACGTTTCGGCGTAATCCATCTGCACAAGGGGTGACTGTCGGAAGGCTTGATGAATTGAACGGACCTTCGTCCGATTCATGGCTCTACTACCGTTCGACAACGAGGAATTCTCTGTGGAAGCTGGATCTCCGAACGCTCCAACGCTCGAAGATCATCGACGTCCAGCCGGGAGATAACATCCAGTGGGGAGGAGCAGATTATAACAACAGAGTTGTAACGTACTCGATTCAGAAATTGAAAACCAAGATCGTGAAAATCGACAAAGTGTTTCTGCCTTAGAACGTGTTCGTGAACTTATGATCGGCACAACCATATCCCACTATAAGATTCTCGAAAAACTCCGCCACTCCGCCAAAAAACCGGCTGAGAAAAAAAACAGGAAAGCTGGCGGGCAGGTCGGCGAAGGCAGGCCTACCCCCGGGAGCTCGATTACTATCTCAAGGGTCCTCCAATGATCGGACAAACAATCTCTCATTACAAGATTCTTGAAAAACTCGGTGAAGGCGGAATGGGCGTTGTTTACAAAGCCCAGGATCTCAAGCTTGATCGAATGGTCGCAATAAAATTTCTCCCTTCTCATCTCTCTGCCTCGGCGGAGAATAAAGCACGCTTTAAGCAAGAGGCGAAAGCCGCCGCGGCGCTGAACCATCCTAACATTCTCGGAGTATACGAGATCGACGAGGAAAACGGTAGCCTCTTCTTCGTCATGGAGTATGTGGAAGGGATGACGTTGAAGCATCACATCGAAGGCCTCAAATCGGGTACAGGCTTGCCCATCAGCCAGGCGATCGAGTGGGCATGTCAGATCGCATCGGGGCTGAAGGCAGCTCACGAGAAGAGCATCGTGCACCGGGACATCAAGCCGGAGAACGTCATGCTCACGAAAGAAGGAAAGCTAAAAATCATGGACTTCGGAATTGCGAAACTGAATAACGATTCCGGCTTCACGAAGATAGGAACTTCACTGGGCACTCTTGCCTACATGTCGCCTGAGCAGGTGCAGGGAGTTGCCGCCGATCACCGCTCGGATATCTGGTCGCTCGGCGTTGCTCTCTACGAGATGCTCACTGCAGATATGCCTTTCAAAGCTGAACATGAAGCGGCATTATTATATCTGATCGTCAATGAAGAGCCGCCGATCCCGAGCTTGATGGACAGAAAAATACCCCACCAGATGGACATCGTGATCGGGAAGTTGCTTGCCAAGGAGCGATCGAAGAGATACCAAAACATGGATGAAGTATTGAATGCTCTGCAAGAAGCTCGCAGTTCAATTGAGAAAACGCCATCCACTGCGCCGACGAAGGCCATCGCCGTTCTTCCATTCGGCAACATCAGCCCCGACAAAGAAAGCGATTACTTCAGTGATGGGTTGACGGAAGAATTGATTATCAACTTGTCCAGATTGAAAGACATCCGGGTAGTTCCCCGTACCACGTCGATGCAATACAAGGGAACGAGCAAAGATGCCCGAGCGATCGGGAGAGAACTCAGGACGCGCTACATCCTGGCGGGAAGTGTCCGGAAATTCCAGGACAACCTACGGATTGCCGTCGAGTTAGTCGATATCGATGCGGATGCTCAACTATGGGCAGAGACATACAAGGGGAAGCTTGCCGACGTCTTTGATATTCAGGAACAGGTATCGAAACAGATCGTTGAAGCGCTCATGGTGAAGCTCACACCCATGGAGCAGGTGGTGCTCACGAAACGTCCTACCTTGAATCCCCAGGCCTTCGACTGCAATCTGCGCGCAAGAGATTCATTGTACCGGTTTACGAAGAACAGCATGCAAACAGCCATTGAGCTTTTCCGCAAGGCGATCGAATATGATGGCCGATACGCTGATGCGTATGCTGGAATGAGCGAAGCGTACGCCCATCTTTATCAGCAATTCGAGAGGAAGGAGCCCTGGCTTGATAACGCGTTGGAAGCCGGATTGAAAGCCTTGATGTACGACCCGTCATTATCGGAGGCGCATTCCGCCCTCGGCCTCGTGTACCTTTACAAGAAATCCAACGATGAAGCCGTTGAATCGAGTCGAAAAGCCATCGAGCTGAACCCGGGCAATCATATTGCATATTGGATCCTCGGACGAACCTACTTGACAACGGATCGCAACAAGGAAGCTGCAGAACTCTTTAAGAAAGTAATTGACCTCAGTCCTGATTTTTATGCGGCATATGGCGACCTGATCCTGAGTTTCGATCACTTAGGAGAAAAAGAAAAAGGGAACGAGGCTCTCAAAGCTGCGGTTCAGATGTTTCCACGATATTTGTCTCTCCATCCTGATGACGCACGCGCACATATCTTTTTTGCAACTTCATTGGTTCGATCAGGGCGGATCGACGAGGCGAGGATAAAAGCAGCCAGAGCGATTGAGCTAAGCCCCAATGACCCGCTCATGTTTTACAATGTCGCGTGTTTCTATGCGAATACCGGCGATAAATCCCTCGCTCTCCAGTCTCTCAAGAATGCCATAACGACCGGCTATGGCTTTTTTGAATGGATCAAGCGCGATCCCGATTTGGACAGCATCCGCAACGAACCGGAATATATCGAATTGATGAAAGGCAAATAATCGTCTATGATCAACCTGGAGGAGCATCATCGGAAGAAAACGTTTCAGGATGAGTATCGAGCATTCCTGAAGGAATATGAGGTCGAATACGACGAACGCTATGTCTGGGACTGATGATGATATCTCACCCTTTCAGGGTTTGGTATATTGCACTAAAAATGTAGGTCGGGACGCTGTCCCGACCTTGAGTATTAGACCCCTTCGGGGTCGAGCAACTGAAGTGATAACATGATTGGCCTGACCATTTTTACATTACTGGGATAATTCTATGATAGGAACAACAATTTCTCATTACAAAATCCTTGAGAAACTCGGCGAAGGGGGGATGGGCGTGGTCTACAAAGCCCAGGACACCAAACTCAACCGCACGGTCGCACTCAAATTCCTGCCCGAACACATCGCTACTTCCGAAGCTGATACAGCCCGCTTCATGCAGGAAGCGCAGGCAGCAGCTTCACTCAACCATCCCAACATTTGCACCATTCATGGGATCGAGGAAGCCGATGGTAAGCACTTTATCGTCATGGAGTTCGTCGATGGCCAGACTCTGCAGGAAAAGAAATCCTCCCTGTCGATGAAGCAGGCCCTCGATATCGGTATCCAGATCGCCGACGGCTTGGCCGCTGCGCACGAGAAAGGAATCGTCCACCGGGATATCAAGCCAGAAAACATCATGATCCGCAAAGATGGTATCGCTCAGGTGATGGATTTCGGACTGGCAAAACTGCGCGGTGCGAGCAGACTGACGAAAGAAGGCAGCACGGTCGGAACGGCGGGGTACATGTCTCCCGAGCAGGTGCAGGGACAGGAGACAGACCACAGGGCAGATATCTTCTCCCTCGGCGTTCTTCTTTACGAAATGCTGACAGGTCAGCTTCCTTTCAAAGGTGTTCATGAGACTGCCATCTCCTACGAGATCGTCAATGTCGATTCTCCCCCGATGTCGTCCCTCAAACCGGAAATTCCACCCGAACTCGATGCGATCGTTCTGGAGTGCCTGGAAAAAGACCCAAACGACCGAACGCAATCGGCGAAACAGGTTGCGGTAGACCTTAAGCGATACAAGCGCGAGTCAAGTCGTCAGCGCGTTAGTCGCGTCACGGCTGCTCGCCCCGTGCTTAAGCCGTCCGGCACCGGGCTTCCTGAGGCATCGGAATCAATAGGGAAGAAACCGGCTGGAAGGCTCATACAATTGCCGTGGATTGCTGCTACACTTTTCTTTGTTGGGATGACGACATTTGCAACAATGTATTTCATTCGACCTTCAGTGAATAAAACAATTGTTCGCTCGTCACTTCTTCCTCCAGAAAAGTCGAGCTATTCAAGTGTCCTGGGAGGAGGGCATCTTGCGCTCTCACCCGACGGCTTGAAGTTGGCATTTGTTGCCACGGATTCTTCGGGAAGGAACCGGCTCTGGGTTCGTGCGCTAAATTCATTAACGGCCTTACCGCTTACCGGTACGGAGGGGGCGGCGTTTCCATTCTGGTCGCCCGATAATCGCTTTATTGGGTTCTTTGCCTCTGCGAAGTTGAAGAAGATTCAAGCAGCGGGCGGACCGTCTTCAACAATTTGCGATGCGCCCGATGCTCGCGGCGGAACGTGGAACCAGGATGGCGTCATCGTATTTGCGCCAAACTGGACTGGCGGGGTGTATCAGGTATCGGCTGCGGGTGGAGTGCCCGCCGCAATAACGAAGCTCGATACAAGCCGTCGTGAGCAAACACATCGCTGGCCCTCTTTCCTGCCCGACGGCAAACACTTTTTGTACTTCGCTCGCTCAAGCGCTGGCGGCGCTGAAACAGAAGCAGATGCAATCTATGTCTCTGCGCTGGATGGAAAACTCAACAACCGTTTGTTCTCTGCCTCCTCCAACGTGGCGTATGCATCTGGCCACATTCTCTTCGTACGTCAATCAATGGTGATGGCACAGCCATTTAATCAAAGCAGTTTGGCATTGACCGGCGAAGCATTCCCAATCGCTGAGCAGGTTGGTTACGAGGTTGGTTATAACAGAGGATACTTTGCTGTCTCGGACAATGGGGTTTTCGTCTACCGGACTGGCGCTTCGACATTTGGGCTTCAGTTCTTGTGGTTCGACCGTACGGGCAAGCAATTGAAAACTGTTGGAGAACCTGCATTGGGTGGCGGGGGCCAACTCTCACGCGATGAGAAGAAGTTTGCGGTATCCCTTTTCGACCCTCAATCTCGTAATCGAGACGTCTGGATTTATGACCTATCACGCGGTTTTCGAACACGATTCACATTCGACCCGGGAATCGAGGAGTACCCAATCTGGTCGCCCGACGGGAATCGCATCATGTATTCCTCCGATAAGAAGGGTCACCTGGACATTTATCAAAAGGCCGTCAGCGGTGAAGGGAGCGCGGAGCTTCTCATTGAATCAGCGTTGGATAAGTATCCAACAGATTGCTCGTCTGATGGTCGTTTTCTTCTTTACTATAGTGCAGGTGATCCTAAGACAAAATCAGACTTATGGGTATTGCCTCTTGTCGGTGAACGAAAACCAATTCCTTTTCTCCAAACCGAGTTTGAAGAACAGGATGCACAGTTTTCTCCTGATGGGAAATGGATTGCATACACCTCGAACGAGTCGGGCAGGTATGATGTGTATGTGCGGCCATTTGCTGGGCAAGGAGCCTCGCCCGCTGACGCGGGTCGGTCGGGGAAATGGCAAATCTCCACTTCAGGAATCAGCTCGAGCACACTCGTTCTGGCCGCGCGATGGCGTGGTGATGGAAAAGAACTCTATTATTTATCCGACGATCAAAAGCTGATGGTAGCGGAGGTTAAAGCTGTTGGATCATCATTTGAAGTCGGGACCGTAAAACCGATGTTCGATACGCAATCAAAAGGCGTGTTGTACGTAGGGGCTGTAAGTGCTGATGGTCAGCGTTTTCTTTTGGCGTCGGCTGCGGGTCAGTCGTCCACACCTCTTACGCTCGTTCTCAACTGGGATGAGGAGTTGAAGAAGAAATGATCGGGCAAAAAGCCGGCGGACAAGTGGGACAAACGATATGTGATTGATCGCGTAGGGGCGACTCTAAGAGTCGCCCCTACAAAGACACCATTGACCGGCTCAACAATTTAAAATTAAGGTAACTCTATGATAGGAACAACAATTTATCATTACA
>JANOGR010000148.1:0-7149 GCA_031406095.1 Ignavibacteriales bacterium | reverse complement strand
CACCGGTCGCAACTTAGCTCTGCTTCCGCGGGGGGTCCTATGGAACCACATCAGCGAATGAACGAAAAGATTGAACTGTTGCTGGAAGAACTCCGACGGATCAACACATCCGTTGTCGAAGCTTCAAGAAAGATCAACAATCTCGACCGGCTGGCTGAGGGTGGAGAGGATTTGGTCGGGCTCAAAGAAAGTTTGGCCACCATCCAAGCACGCGTTGAGGGGTTGGAAGTATTCGTCGATGAATGCAGGAAGATGGCGGTGGAAAAAAGGAACCCACATCCCGAAGATATCGACATCTGGATGTGATGTTTGAAGTAAGCCACAGCAACAATGAAATCTTAAAAGAAGCCAGCTTGAACATGAATCAGAAAAAAATGGTCACCATCGACGGGAACGAAGCAGCCGCTTACGTTGCCCATAAACTCAGTGAAGTGATTGCAATCTATCCTATCACGCCATCTTCAGCCATGGGCGAGTGGGCGGATGAATGGTCGGCAAAGGGCGTCAAGAACCTGTGGGGAACGGTTCCCACGGTTGTTGAAATGCAAAGTGAGGCAGGAGCGGCGGGAGCAGTTCATGGGGCGCTTCAGGCTGGAGCGTTAGCGACAACGTTTACGGCATCGCAAGGGTTGCTGCTGATGATTCCGAATATGTTCAAGATTGCCGGCGAGCTGACTCCGACGGTTTTTCATGTGGCGGCGAGGACTGTGGCAACGCACGCTCTTTCGATCTTTGGAGACCACAGTGATGTGATGGCTGTGCGTTCGACGGGATGGGCAATGATGGCATCGAACAGCGTTCAGGAAGTCATGGATTTTGCCCTTATCAGTCATGCTTCCACCCTGGGTTCCCGCATTCCCTTCCTGCATTTCTTCGACGGGTTCAGGACTTCGCACGAAGTCATGAAAATCGAACAACTCGCCGACGAAGCCGTGCGTCTGATGATTGAGGAAAACCTCATTCAGGATCACCGGCGAAGAGCTCTTTCTCCCGAGCGTCCCGTTGTCAGAGGGACGGCTCAGAATCCCGATGTGTTCTTCCAGGCCCGGGAAGCCGTGAACAACTTCTACTTGTCTTGCCCGGCGATCGTTCAAAATGCCATGGATAAGTTCGCGAAGATTGCCGGCAGGCAATATCATTTGTTTGATTACGCTGGTGACCCTCATGCAGACCGCGTGGTCGTGATGATGGGCTCAGGCGCCGAGGCGGCTCAGGAAGCGGTGGACTACCTATCCTCCAAAGGGGAGAAGGTGGGATTGTTGAAGGTGAGACTCTTCCGGCCGTTCTCGATCCAGCACTTTATCGAAGCTCTTCCGACGAGCGTCAAGAAGATCGCAGTTCTTGATCGGGTAAAGGAACCCGGAGCAACGGGCGAACCTCTGTACACCGATGTTGTGACAAGCCTGTTCGAAGGGCTGAGAATGAGCGGGGCCCAGTTCAAGATGCCGACTGTCATCGGTGGACGCTATGGGCTCTCTTCCAAGGAATTCACTCCCGCAATGGTCAAGGGAGTGTTCGAGGAGCTGAAGAAGGAGTCTCCGAAAAACCATTTTACGGTCGGAATCATCGATGATGTAACCTATACAAATATCAAGTATGACCCGACCTTCACAACGGAACCAGCCGATGTCGTGAGGGCCCTCTTCTACGGTTTGGGCGCTGACGGCACCGTCGGAGCGAACAAGAATTCAATAAAAATCATCGGTGAAGAAACTGACAGGTTTGCTCAGGGTTATTTTGTGATCGATTCGAAGAAATCGGGGTCGACGACGACGTCGCACCTCCGATTCGGGCCACGGCCGATTCATTCGACGTATCTCATTTCAGCACCGAATTTTGTCGCCTGTCACCAGTGGTTCTTCCTTGACAAATATGACGTCCTTGAAAACATCGCTCCCGGCGGTACGTTTCTGCTGAACAGCATGTTTGGTCCGAATAGTGTCTGGGATCAACTTCCAAAACCGATGCAACAACATCTTATCGAGAAACGCCTGAAATTCTATGTGATCGACGCCTACAAAGTTGCAAGGGAAACACAGATGGGCGGAAGAATCAACACAATCATGCAGACATGCTTTTTCGCACTCTCGGGTGTGTTGCCAAAGGACGAAGCAATTGCAGCGATCAAAGGCTCGATCCAGAAAACATATGCGAAGAAGGGTGAATCCATCGTTCGGCAGAATTTCGTAGCAGTCGATCGGACGCTTGCGAATCTTTTTGAGGTGCAAATTCCGAAGGCTGTCACGAGCGCGAAGCTGCTTTCACCTCCCGTCTCGGAGGATGCCGACCAATTCGTCAAGAACGTGCTGGGAACCATCATCATTGGCAAGGGAGACGAACTTCCTGTCAGTGCGATGCCACAGGACGGGACATTTCCAAGCGGGACAGCCCAGTGGGAGAAACGAAATATTGCGATGGAAATCCCCGTGTGGGAACAGGACATCTGCATCCAATGCAACAAATGCGTGCTTGTTTGCCCCCACGCTGCCATACGAGCAAAAGTCTTTGAACCGTCGCTCGTCTCGGGCATGCCTCCGACCTTCAAATCGACGGCTTTCCGCGGGAAAGAATTTGAGGCCATGAAGTATTCGCTGCAGGTCGCTCCTGAAGATTGCACGGGGTGCAGCTTGTGTGTGGAAGTGTGCCCGGCAAAAAGCAAGACGGAAACGAAGGTCAAAGCCATCAATATGAAGCCGCAGCCGCCGATAAGGGATGCGGAGCGGGAAAACTACGCGTTCTTCCTGAACATTCCTGAAGTTGACAGGAGAAAGCTGAACCTGGATACCGTGAAGGGCTCTCAGTTTCTCAGGCCTCTGTTTGAGTATTCGGGCGCCTGCTCAGGTTGCGGAGAAACGCCGTATGTCAAACTTGTGAGTCAACTCTTCGGCGACCGGGCCATTATCGCGAATGCTACCGGATGTTCGTCGATTTACGGAGGCAATCTGCCGACTACGCCGTGGACAACAGATGCTGCTGGACGCGGTCCTGCGTGGTCTAACTCGCTCTTCGAGGACAACGCCGAATTCGGTTTTGGCATGCGTACCACAGTCGACAAGCTCGCTGAATACGCCCGGGAAATGGTTTTGAGCCTTTCGAATGAAATCGGGGCAGACCTTTCTAAGAGCATTCTCCAAGCTTCCCAGTCAGATGAGGCGGGCATCTATGAACAGCGTGAGCGTGTGGAGGCACTCAAGAAGAAATTGAGCGGGATGGATAATCCCATCGCGAGGAACCTGCTCAGCATCGCGGATAATCTTGTGAAGCGGAGTATCTGGATCATCGGGGGAGATGGCTGGGCATACGATATCGGTTATGGAGGGTTGGACCACGTTCTGTCCACCGGCAAGAATGTCAACATTCTTGTGCTTGACACGGAGGTCTATTCGAACACCGGCGGCCAGATGTCGAAGTCGACGCCGCGGTCAGCCGTGGCCAAGTTTGCAGCGGCGGGAAAACCGACAGCGAAGAAGGACCTTGCATATCTCGCCATGGCTTACCGGAACGTCTATGTGGCGAGAATCGCCATGGGTGCCAACGATGCCCAGACCGTTCGGGCAATCCTTGAAGCAGAAGCTTATGACGGCCCGTCGATCATCATCGCCTATTCGCACTGCATCGCGCACGGCATCGACATGGCATTGGGTATGCGAAACCAGAAGGTCGCGGTTGAATCAGGCTACTGGCCGCTGTTCCGATACAATCCCATGCTGGAACTCGAAGGCAAGCATCCGTTCAAACTGGATTCTAGGCCGCCAAAGGTGCCGGTGCAGGAATTCATGTCTCTTGAGACTCGTTTCAAATCGCTGGAAAAGAGCCATCCGGGTCGGGCCAAGGAACTGGCAAAATTAGCGCAGGAGGATGCGGATTTCCGTTGGGCGCTTTATGAACAGCTCTCCCGCGAAGATGGGAATGGTAAGGCGGCGACACCTTCAGGATCGCCCGCCAAAGAAAGCCTCACATCAAAGAATTAGAAAACTGTATGGACCTTTCAACAACCTATCTCGGCTTGAAGCTTAAGAATCCTCTCGTCCCATCGGCTGGTCCGCTTTCTCACAGCCTCGATTCTCTGAAAAAGCTCGAAGATAACGGAGCGGCGGCCATTGTCATGTATTCTTTATTTGAAGAACAACTGATCCATGAGGAAGCAGAACTCCATCATTATGTTTCATCCGGGGCTGAAATATCTCCCGAGGCTTCATCGTATTTCCCCCGTGCAGAGGAATATCACCTGGGTCCTCACGAGTATTTGGAGCTTGTCCGCAAAGGGGTCGAATCTCTTGATATTCCATTGATCGGGAGCTTGAACGGGACAACTCCGGGAGGCTGGACTGAATATGCAAAAATGATCGAGGAGGCTGGGGCCGATGCGATCGAGCTCAACGTCTATTATCTCGCGACAGATCCCTTGATGGGTTCAGAGAAAGTCGAAAACCGATATATCGAAGTGCTTCGTGCAGTCAGGAAAACAGTGAAGATTCCCGTGGCGGTCAAATTGAGTCCCTTTTTCAGTTCCCTGGCCCATATGGCGAAACGTCTGGTCGACGAAGGTGCGAACGGGCTTGTGTTGTTTAATCGGTTCTATCAGCCGGACATCGACCTCGTTGATCTCGAAGTGACTCCGAATGTCGTGCTGAGCGACTCTTCCGCCAACCGGCTGCCGATGCGCTGGATCGCCGTACTGAGCGGAAAGATTCAGGCCAGCCTTGCCGCGACGAGCGGGATTCACACGTCGGAGGATGCCATCAAAATGATTATGGCGGGGGCGGATGTAACGATGATGTGCTCGGCCCTGCTCAAGAACGGTCACGCGCATCTTGCGCACGTTCTCAGTGATATGGAACGATGGATGGCGGAACGCGAGTACCTCTCTGTCTCACAAATGAAAGGCAGCATGAGCCATCGCTCTGTCGCCGATCCTTCGGCATTCGAGCGTGCAAACTACATGAAAGCGCTCAACAGATTCCGCGTCATCGTATGAGAGCGAACTTGCGTTCATTCGAGGAAGAGAGTTTGAAGCTGCGGAACTACAAGAGAGAAATGGGAGGAGACACCATGCCATATCACGAGTTATGCCCAATGTGCGGAGTCATTCAAGAAATGGACGTCTCGGCGTTTCATTCGACAAAAGTCGATGCATATGACCAGGCCACGACGATTGTGACGGTTGCGTACCACTGTAGTTCCTGCGGCGCGCTCGCTCGGTATGAGCACATCCAGGAGGAACCAGAAGAAGCCCACGTCGCATAGCGGGTTGGGTTGCGGGGAGGCAAATGGATTCGCAAGAATACTGTCCTGTGTGCCGGGAGTTACGGGATGTGCGATTCGAGATTCAGAAGTGGAATTTTGTGGATTCCCAGGGCCGGGACGCCGGTGTTTTTGAAAGGCAGTATTTCTGCGAGGTGTGTGAGACATTTCTTCGAAGCGAAGATGTCATGAATGGTCATCAAAAAGAGCCGGTTGCATCGGAGCCTGCACCAAGACATGTCACAAAGAGATAAGATACCCGTCTCAAGGATTTCTCATGGCCATCACCACGGGTTGGTGATGAGTCAACGGATTCTCGACGCGGTCGATAGTGAAAGCACGGATTTCTCCGCTCTCGCTGCTCAAATCATTCAGTTTTTTGACGATTACATGGTTCCCCATTTTGCCACGGAGGAAAACACACTTTTCCCCGCGATCGAGCATGAATTAGGCGCATTGGCCGTGGTGAAAGAATTGGTTACAGAGCACCATGCCATGCGGATGCAAGTGACACGATTTCGTGTGCCGGGGTTGGAGATTGGCAGGCGCGAGATCGAGGAGTTCGCCCGCAATCTGGAACGGCACATCTTCAAAGAGGAAAGGCTGTTTTCCGGCGTTTCTTGGCAGGCAAAGGACAAGGGTCGAATAAGAACTGAGATCATTGGCCTTCAATCGCAGGAAGCACACACCAAGGAATAGAGGCATGACGACCAAACGGGCCATTGTCAAGCAACTGGAAGGAGTTGCGTTTGCCGGAAAGTCAGACTCGAATCACTGGGTTACAATGGATGGTCCGGTGTCTGTCGGAGGGAGCGATGCAGGGTCGTGCCCGAAAGAGCTCTTGCTCATGGCTCTCGGAGGCTGCACGGGAAACGATGTCGTTTCAACCCTGAAGAAAAAGCGTGTCTCATTCGACCGGGTGGAGATCGAACTGGAAGGAAACGTCCGTGAGTAGCATCCACAAGTGTTCACGGATATCCATATTGAATATGTTGTGTACGGAGAAGATGTGAGCCCGGCGGATGTGGATCGGGCGATTGAGTTGTCTGCAACCAAGTATTGCTCGGTGTCTGCAATGCTGAAGGACAGCGTTCATCTGACACATTCGTACCGAATTGAATCAAAGGAAAAAAAGAAATCTGAGTTCGTAAGTTCGATGTAACCTCTCAAGAACCAAGGAGGTTTTCATGAAACAGAATATGGGAACAGCGGATCGGGTCATCCGCTCGTTTTTGGCCCTCGCGTTGGGCGTCTTCATGAATCTGGGGTTGTTGTCCCCGCTATGGCAGATTGCTGCGGGGGGTTTTGTTGCCCTCCTGTTGTGGACAAGCCTCTCAGGATGTTGTCCACTTTACAGTCTCATAAAAATCAAAAGCCACACGACCCTTAGCTCCGTTTAGAATCTGCCAGGCTGAGTACCATTCCCGTTCCGGGCCCCCGCGTCCCCTCTCATTCTTAGTAAAGAACATCATGCGATTTTCATAATTGAGAACCAGGCCGGAAACAGAGAAAGAAACCTCTCTTTTTTCCTCACGAAAGGTGCCATTTCCAGCCCAAAACCAACGGTTCAATGGCATGGCAGTTGCAGGCCAAGGAAGCCTGGCGAATACTCGCTGTACCGTGAAACAGATGAGTTCGACGTTTCTAAGAGATGATGGCAATGCAATGTCGGGTCAACGGATCTACATCCAGCCCGGATGTGCGGCACCGGAAATACTGGTTGATTCCAAACCACCGTGGTGCCTGAACAGGAAGATGTAGAAGTAAAGCATCTTTCTCACCGTTGACCCGACTCTATTATCGCAAGGAAGATGAAAAATCTGTCAGACAGGAATCAGGTATGGAAATCGGAATTCTGAAAGAGAACGAACAGATTGAGCAGCGGGTGGCTCTATCACCCGTTGG
>JANOGR010000139.1:0-4201 GCA_031406095.1 Ignavibacteriales bacterium | reverse complement strand
CCAACGGTAAGGAAGATGTGCTTGAAGATTTTCTTGCCTTGCTGGAAAAGCTCAAAGTTGGTTACTGCGTGATCGGCGGCTTTGCGGTCAACGCGTATGCTGAGCCGGTCGTGAGCCTGGATTTGGATGTAGTGATAACTTTGGAGAACAGGACAAGAGTGCTCGAAGCAGCAAAGGAAAAGTTTGCCATTGAGACATTTGAACACAGCGTGAACCTGACCAGCAAACGCTCCGACGTGAGAATTCAAATCCAGATGGACCCGCGTTACCAGGAATTCATCAAGCGGGCGTCATCGAAGCCAGTTTTGGGATACACAATGAAAGTCGCGGCCATCGGGGATGTACTGGCAGGGAAAATTTGGGCTTATCAAGATGACACTCGGCGCAAGAGCAAGCGCCAAAAAGACCTTGCAGATATTTTCAGGCTGGTCGAAGCTCATCCAAGACTCAAGGGCGCAGTTCCGGCGGAAATAAGCGAGTTGTTAAACGACGGATAGGAACACTGATGTTCACTGAAAAAAAAGATAATCACAGATTGGTTCCATACCTTCAGAGCAAATCAGTCACATCTGTGTCGTCAGTGTTCCCGCTTTTCTTGTTGTTGCTGACGTTTCTCTCAGAAGTTACACCACTATTTTCCCAAGTCACACCGAGCAAACAAGACGTCGAGCTCATGCTGCAGCGCATGACTCCCGAAGAAGCCGACCGCAAACTCAAGGAACTTGGCCTCACTCGTGAAGAAGCACTTCGCAGAGCCAAGGAGCTTGGCGTCAACGTCGAAGACTATTTGTCGCGGGCTGCATCGGGTTCACAGACATCCGGCTTCCTCGAACAGCCATCGCCAACATTGTTGTCTAAGCCTGCAAGATCGGCTCGCGATTCGTTGCTCCGCGTCCAGGTATTGACACAGAAAAAGCGTATCGAAGTACCGGGTTTCATCGGCCGCCGCGGTATCGATACCACCATCACACCCTTCGGCTACGAGATCTTCAATGTCTCAGAGTCATTGTTTGAGCCTCCCGTCTATGTTTCCACTCCATCCTCCTATATGCTCGGACCCGGCGATGAGCTGAGCATCTCTGTATGGGGCGAAACGAAACTCAATTACAACCTGACGGTGAATCGTGACGGCAACCTGGTCGTCCCGGAGGTCGGACCCGTAAGCGCTAACGGCGTCAACATCCAGCAATTCAGAGAAAAACTTCTTCGCCGCATGACGGCGATTTACTCCGGATTAAGAAACGGCGCCCCGAACGCCAACACGTTTCTCGACGTGTCTCTTGGAAAGCTCAAGACAATTCAAGTGTATGTCCTCGGAGAAGTCGTGAGGCCGGGCGGCTACGCCATTTCTTCAATGTCGACCGTGTTTCATGCCTTGTATCTTGCCGGAGGTCCGACGGGGGGCGGGACGATGCGTGAGATTCAAGTTTCACGTGACGACAAAACTGCTCCCACCATCGACCTCTACGATTACCTCGCCCGCGGCGACAAATCGAGGGATATCAGGCTGCAGGACGGCGACGTTGTGTTCGTCCGGCCTGCCGTGAAGCGCGTTGCCGTTGTGGGCCGCGTGTTAAGGACTGCCATCTATGAGATAAAGGAAAAAGAAACCCTCGCAGACCTCATGACGATCTGCGGCGGACTTCTCTTCGATTCCTACTTCGACCGTTTGCACGTGGAGCGTATCATCCCGTTTGAACAAAGAAAGTTTTATTCGAAGAATATCCTGGATATTGACCTTGAGTTCGCATCGCTGAAAGACCTGAAAAAAAGCTCCCATATCCTCGAAGACGGCGACATTGTCACCGTTCAGCGAATTTCCGATTTGCCCATGAATCGCGTGACCATCATCGGAAGCGTGAACAAACCGGGAGCATACCAGTGGAAATCGGGATTGACGGTAAAGGATGTGATCCTGCTCGCCGACAGCCTGCAGCGCAACACGTTTTCCGAAAGAGGTACGATTTTCCGGATGCTTCCGAACCTGAGGAAACAAATCCTTGCCTTTAACCCGCGGCTTGCACTTTCCGGGGACCGTGAAAGCAACCTTGAATTGAGGAACGAAGATAGTCTCGTGGTGTATAAGGAAAGTCAATTCTTCCCCGAACATACGGTAACGGTTGGCGGCGCTGTTCGGAAACCGGGACCGTACACACGAAACGAAGGA
Source organism: Ignavibacteriales bacterium (assembly GCA_031406095.1). Classification (GTDB taxonomy): domain Bacteria; phylum Bacteroidota; class Ignavibacteria; order UBA10030; family UBA10030; genus JANOGR01. The sequence goes on along the minus strand of JANOGR010000139.1, from coordinate 2,034 downwards.
ATGACCGCGGGCGACCTTGTTGTGCTTGCGGGCGGGATTAAAGAAGAAGGCCTTACCAGCGGGTGGGAGATTTCCAGAATGGACACGACAAAACTCGGCGTGTATTCGAGGGTGTTCAAAATCAACATGCCGAAGGAGTACTGGGCCGGCCATTCCTCTGAGCCGTTCTACCTGCAGGACTTCGACCAGGTTTTTGTTCCTTCGGACCCGAAGTATTCTTTGCAGAAAATGGTGCAAGTTTCCGGCTATGCAATGTATCCCGGGCCGTATGCCATTCAAAATGAGCAGGAAAAACTTGCGGACATTCTGAAGCGTGCTGGCGGATTGAAGCCGGGTGCGTATCTTGAAGGGTCCGTGATTATCCGGAAACAGAACAACGCCGGATTGATCCCCATCGAATTCAAAAAAGCCCTGGATGACCCGACATCGCCCGACAATGTAGGCATGGTTGACGGAGATTCTATCAACATCGCCTTACATGACGACGTTGTCTACGTGCGAGGCGAAGTGTTTGTGCCTTCTGCAGTGCTGTATGAAAAAGGAGAGAGCCTGAGTTTCTATCTTAAGCAAGCTGGCGGGTTGCGGGACGAAGCTGACGAGGCAAAAGTCGTTGTGTTCTTGCCCGGCGGAAAAAAATGGGAGCCTTCGGTGTACCGGATACTCGATCCCGACATCTTACCAGGGAGCACAGTAATAGTACCCAGGAAAGTGGAGAAGGAAGACAAGACTCTTCCGGTATTGCGAGATTTGGCAACGATTCTGGCGAGTTTGGCAGCGATTACTGTTGCGTTGATTCAGGTATCGAAGTGAGACGACTCGAAAAAATCCAATTCGAGAGAATGCTATGATCAAAACATTGACCCGAAAGGATGTAATCGATTTCATCGTTGCGCATAAACGATGAGCTCAGGCGGGAGTATGGCGTAAGAAAAATAGGCTTGTTTGGCAGTTATGCAAGAGTGATGCTACTCTGAAGGGCGATATTGACATTGTTGTCGACCTCGAAAAGCCCGACCTTTTTAACCTGATCGGAATCAAGCAGACCCTTGAAGAGGCTTTGGGAATCAAGGCGGATGTCGTAAGGCTCAGGCGTCGCATGAACCAATCCTTGAGGGCAAGAATAGAGCGTGACGCGATTTATGTATGACACGCAGCTGGTTATCGACATGTTAGAAAGTGTGCTGTCCTTAATGGTTCGGGGTCGTTTGAATTGAAACAACCGCGTGTATATTGTGATTCATCTGTTATCGGAGGCTATTTCGATCCTGAATTCGAAGCAGACTCCAGGCGCTTCATCGATGCAGTCAAGAATGGCCGCATAAGGATGCTTGTGAGTGAAGTGGTTGTACGCGAGATTCTTCAAGCTCCCGAGAATGTCCAAAATCTCCTTGCTTCAATCCCAGCAGCCTATGTCGAACGAGTATCGCTGACTCCGGAGATCATCGATTTGAGGAATTCTTACCTGGCTGCGAGTATCCTCGGAGCAAGATGGGTTGATGATGCAACACACGTCGCCGCCGCGACAGTTGCCCGCGCCGACGCCATTGCATCCTGGAATTTTGCACACATCGTGCGACTCGATAAAATGAAGTCCTACAATCAGGTGAATCTCATCAACGGTTACGGTATTTTAACGATTGTTACTCCACGAGAGGTGAACTATGGCGATACAACAGAAGAACGGCTTTGACTGCATTGAGTTCAAACGGAAAGCCCAGGCGGATATCTACCAGGCCATCAGCCAGATGACTCCGCCGGAGGAAATTGCCTACTTTCGGCAATCTGTTGAGGATAGTAAATTATCTGCATGGTGGAAGTCGGTCTCTTCACGCGTTGAGCTTTCTGAGATGCACTAGCTGGAGCTGCAAAAGTCGGAGAGATTAAGCCAGCTGACCTCCCGCCTGCGTCCGGAAAGACGGACTTCGGCGGGTAAACTGATCTCCCGCCTGCGTCCGGAAAGACGGACTTCGGCGGGTAAACTGATCTCCCGCCTGCGTCCTGAAAGACGGACTTCGGCGGGTAAACTGATCTCCC
>JANOGR010000076.1:0-9103 GCA_031406095.1 Ignavibacteriales bacterium | reverse complement strand
TTTGGAGGGCCAGAATCGACCCCTCGAGCTGCCACGGCGTGGTGTTTGCGCCGGGAAACGGGAAATGCCACGAAATGTTGTCCTTCAGAATGGTTTTCGACTTCGGGTCGAGTGATGATTTCACACCGGCCAAATCCATGGCCCGCTGAATATCTTCGAGGACCGTTGCGGGGGTTGTGAATACGACCGCCACAGTCGGTTGGGATTTCGGGAGTCCGCTTACTTTTGTGGGAGATTTTGGTTCTGGAAGTCTCATTTCGTTACGTCAGCCACAATTTGATTTCGTTGAAATAGATGATGAAAACACAGGAGAGGAACCACGCGAGCACATTCAACATCATCACGGCATCGGTCAGCAGAAGATAGGTCGGATTATCCTCTGCCTTGTGTTTCTTGATGAGAAAAAGATAACGAAAAATGCCAAACAAGACAAACACCGTCGTGAATATCAAATTCTCAGTGCCGAAAATGGTTACGGTTCGTTCCGCCACCGTGTAGAGCGCGTACGAAATTGCCATTCCTGAAGCCGCGATCGTCATCATTTGGTCGATAAAAGCGATGTCGTATTCTTTCAGCACCGGGCGTGCGTCCGCATCGATATTCAGAAGGATTTCGCCCCGCCGTTTCGATACGGCCAGGAATACCGAAACAAACAACGTGCAGAGAATAAGCCACGGTGAAACCTGTACGTCGATCGCAAAAGCCCCGGCAATGACCCTGAGCATGAACCCGGCTGCAATCATAAACACGTCAACGAGGATGACTTTTTTCAGCCAAAAAGAGTAAGCGACATTGAAAAGGAAGTAAAGTCCGGCAACCAGCTGATATTTCGGGCTCAGGCTGCTTGCCAACATGAAACTTGCTGCCAGCAGAATGAGATCGAGAGCAACAGCCCGGGGAACGGATATCTTACCGGCTGCGATGGGCCTTTCCCGCTTGATGGGATGCGCTTTATCCGCCTCACGGTCGGCAATGTCGTTCAAGACGTAGACAGCGCTCGAAATGAGGCAAAAACCGAAGAAAGCCAGGAGTTCAGTGAGGAAATACTGCGTGTCGAACAGGTGTTTGGAGAAAATGAGGGGAGCAAACAGAAACAGGTTTTTCACCCACTGATGCGGGCGAAGAAGTTTGAGGTAGGGGCTCACGGGAAATCTGGGGCTTAGCAAGTTGTTGAAAAAGGGTTCCATTGTGGTGTCAGGACTTTCGTTCTGACACTTCATCGCTCGATTTTGAGAAGATTCCGCCTGTTAGCGTCAGGAGGGAACTCCTGACGCTGCGTCGAAATCGGTTTTTCAACACCCTGTTAGAAGACGGCGGGTTCCTCGTATATTCCGAACACTTCAACCAAAGCGTTGCACATTTCACCCAGCGTCACGTACGCTTGCGTGCAGGCAAGGAACTTCGGCATCAGGTTCGTTCCATCTTCAGCGGCACGGTGAAGTTCATTCAATGTCCGCTCGACCTGTTCGCGATTCCGGCTCTGCCTCACTTCCGCCAGCCTCTTTCGCTGCTTGATTTCCACTTCGGGCGAGATTTCAAGAATCGGAATCTCGATTTGTTCATCCTCCTCCACAAAATCGTTCATCCCGACAATGATCTTGTCCTTCACATCCAGCTCACGTTGATACCGGTAAGCGGCCTCGGCAATTTCTCGCTGGAAGAACCCTTCTTCGATGGCAGGAATCACTCCGCCAAACGTAGCGATTTTCTCAAAATACTGTTCTGCTTCCTGCTCCATTTTGTTCGTCAGAGCTTCGACGAAGTAGCTTCCCGCAAGCGGGTCGATGGTGTTTGCCACGCCGGTTTCATAAGCAAGGATTTGTTGCGTTCGCAGGGCGATCTTGACAGCCTTTTCTGACGGCAGGGCGAGTGTTTCGTCCATGGAATTCGTGTGGAGGGACTGCGTGCCGCCGAGGACTCCAGCCAAGGCCTGATAGGCCGTTCGTACAATATTGTTTTCCGGCTGTTGCGCGGTCAGCGAGCAACCCGCCGTTTGCGTGTGGAACCTCAGCATCCACGAACGCGGGTTCTTGGCTCCGTACTTGGTCCGCATTCGTTTCGCCCAGATGCGCCGTGCGGCTCGGAACTTCGCTATTTCTTCGAAGAAATCATTGTGCGAATTGAAGAAGAACGAAATTCTCGGCACAAACTCGTCGACGTCGAGGCCTCTTGCAACTCCCGCTTCCACATACGCAAACCCGTCGGCGAGCGTGAAAGCAAGCTCCTGGGCGGCCGTAGACCCCGCCTCGCGGATATGATAACCGCTGACAGAAATCGGGTTCCACTGAGGCACTTCCTTATTCATGTACTCGAACATATCGATGATGATTCTCATAGAAGGCTCGGGCGGATAAATCCACTCCTTCTGTGCGATGTATTCCTTGAGAATGTCCGCCTGAATGGTTCCACGGAGTTTCTTGAAATCGAATCCGTGGTTTTGGGCAACGCCAAGATAAAAAGCCATCACCATTGCTGACGGGGCATTGATCGTCATCGACGTCGAAATATCTTCAAGGTTGATGCCCTTGAACAGCACTTCCATGTCGGCCAAAGAACTGACCGCAACGCCGCAAATACCCACCTCTCCTTCAGCCTGAAGATCATCGGCGTCCCGACCCATGAGAGTGGGAAGGTCGAAAGCGACGGAGAGTCCGGTCTGCCCATGCTCAAGCAAATAGTGATACCGCTCGTTTGTATCCTCAGGAGTGCCAAACCCCGCAAACTGTCTCATCGTCCAGAGTTTGCCCCGGTACATGGAATGGTGGATTCCGCGTGTGTAAGGAAATTCGCCCGGAAACCCGATGTCCGCCAGGTAGTTGATGTCTTTCACGTCTTCGGGTGTGTAGAGCGTCTCAATCGGCTCACCGCTCACCGTCGTAAATTTTGCCTCACGAAGCCTCCCGCTCGATTGAGCCTTTCGGCTCCATTCCCCGGCGGTTTTCGGGGAATCTTCCCCATTTTTCATGCTATCCTCCCGACAACTGAACGATGCATCCTATGTCCTTCCAAAACGTTTGTCAAGCTCTTCGATCGAAATTTTCACGACAACGGGCCGGCCGTGCGGACACACGTACGGCATTTGCGTGGCAAACAAATGGTCGATCAGAGACACCATTTCCGCCTGGTTCAACCTGTCGCCCGCCTTGATGGCAGCCTTGCAGGCAAAAGACTTGGCGAGCTTATCACGGGCGTCGACGGTGGCATTGTGTTCATTGTTTTTATACTCGTCCACCACATCTTGCAAAATTTTTTGTTCACTTCCTATCCGAACATCTGCGGGAATTCCTTCAATCACAATCGTGTTTTTGCCGAACAGCTTCATCGCAAACCCGAGTTTTTCCAGAAAGGGCAAGAGTTCTTTCACAAGCCCATAGTCGCTTGTGGAAAACTCGAGAGTTTGCGGAAACAGGAGCTGCTGGGTAAACGGCATTGCATTCTCAAAATTCGCCACAGCCCGCTCATAGAGAATCCGCTCATGCGCCGCATGCTGGTCCACGATCATGAGGCCCGAACGAATCTGCGAAAGGATGTACTTATTATGAGTTTGCCATATCGCTCTTCCATCGGTACTCGTTTCGGAAGGCCGCGATGCCGTATGTTGGAGAATTCGGCCCTTCGCCTCGGTCGGGTCCAGCCGATTTTCGAAAATGGGCGACCGGGCGATCTCTGCACGTTTCCTGGAAAACAACTCATCGATATCAAGGGACGCTGTGCTCTCAGCAACAGGCGACAGGTTGGAAAAACCTGGAAGAGACGTGCGGCCCACACCGAGATCTGCGTCTCTCATGGGAGAGGTCGCCGTGCCTGTTGAATCACCGGAAGTCATCGCCATGGACGGAAAGAGGTCGCGCTCGGAAAGCGCTCTGCGAACAACGGAGAGGATGAAACGATATATATTGGACTCGTTTTCAAATTTGACTTCCATTTTCGAAGGATGAACATTCACGTCCAGCTTGTGAGGGTCAATCGAAAGGCCAAGGATGAAGAACGGGAACGACCCTTTTTCGAGAAGATGCTCGTATGCCTGGAACACTGCATGCTGAATCATCCGGCTCACGACAAACCGCCGGTTGATGTACACAAACTGATCGAAGCGGCTCTTGCGGGCAAAATCGGGTTTACAAACGAACCCATCGACTGAAAGATACTCGGTCTTTTCATGGAACCCGATGAGCGATTCAAACTGGCGCTCACCAAAGATGTCTGAAATCCGGCCCTCGGGAGTTTTTTTCTTGAGGTCGAGCAGGGCTTCATCTTCACTGACATACAACCATTCCACAGCGGGATAAGCGATGGCCATTCTTGTGACGACGTCCGTGATGTTTTTGAGCTCCGTATGGTCCGTTTTGAGAAACTGCCGGCGGGCGGGGGTGTTATAAAACAGGTTGCGAACGGAAATCGTTGTTCCGCGCTCTGCCGCAACCTTTGACTGCTCTTTCACGGTTTCTCCTTCAATCCGGAGTAATGTTCCAACGTCTTCGGTGCCAATCCTCGTTTTCAACTCCACCTGTGCAACAGCAGCAATCGAAGCCAGCGCTTCACCACGGAAACCGAGAGTTCGAATGTTTTCAAGATCTTGCGGTGTCGAGACTTTGCTTGTTGCATGACGGCGAAACGCAAGCAAGGCATCCTCTTCGGGCATCCCCTCGCCGTTATCGGCAACCTGGATAAGCGACCTGCCCGCTTCCTTTATCACAATGATAATTTTCGTCGCCCCGCCATCCACCGAGTTTTCTATCAATTCTTTCACAGCCGAAGCAGGACGCTGGATCACTTCCCCGGCCGCGATCTTGTTCGCCAGCTCTGGCAGCATGATATGGATTTTCGAAGCCATCAGTCTTTCGCTTTCACTCCAAGCCCGGGCCGGTCGGGGAGCACGAGTTTTCCTCGCTCAAACCTGACTCCTTCAAACGGGTCGTTCGTCGTGAGCACGCTGCCGTCGAGATCGGCATAGTCGGCCAACGGCGACAAGTGTGCCGCCGCAGTAATGGCAACGGAGGTTTCAATCATGCAACCGAGCATCACTTTCAGGCCGCAGGACCTCGCGGTGTGTATCATCTTGATGGCCTCGCGCAAACCCGTGCATTTCATCAGCTTGATGTTGATGCCATCATAGGCATTTATGAGTCTGGGAACATCCTGAAGGCGGATGCAGCTCTCGTCGGCAACAAGTGGTAGATTCACGCGCTCGCGGACCCAGGCAACGCCTGCGAGGTCAGACGCCGGCATCGGTTGTTCCACAAACTCCACACCCTCCTGTTCCAACCATTTGATCTTCTCCATTGCAACTTCCCTGGTTTTCCATCCTTCATTGGCATCAACCCGGAGCGTCTTAGGGGTTGCCTTTCGAATCGTGCGCATGATTTCTTCGTCGTTGTCGCCGCCGAGCTTAATCTTCAGGATGGGAAATTCTTGAGCTTCTTCGATCTTTTTTTCGATGACCTCAGGTTTATCGATGCCAATTGTGAACGAAGTAACCGGCGTTTTGGTTTTGTCCAATCCCCAATACCGGTAAAGAGGGATGTCGAGTTTTTTCCCGATCCAGTCGTGTAATGCAATATCGATGGCGGCCTTCGCGGAATAATTCCCCTCGGCCAGTCCATCCATGTATTTGCTGATGGATTCCAGTTCAAACGGGCTCTCAAATCGTCGAAGGTCAATTTTAGACAAGAACACCTGGACAGTGTTTTCATCCTCGCCGTATCTTTTGGAAGGTGCTGCCTCACCGTACCCGACAATACCGTCGTGTTCAAGTTGAACAATGACAACGGGTTCAACTGTTCGGCTGCCCCGCGCAATCGTAAACGGATGCTTGAGCTTCAGGTCGAATCGATAGAATGACAGCTTCATGACGCCAAGCCTGTGTCCGGCTGACCGAACAGCGCGTCGACGAAAGCCCTGCGGTCAAACGGTTGAAGGTCGTCAATGCGTTCTCCCACGCCGATGTATTTGACGGGTATGTTCAACTCGTTGCTGATCGCCAGTACAATGCCGCCTTTCGCCGTGCCGTCGAGCTTTGTGAGAGCGATGCCGGTCACTTCCACAGCCGCACTGAACTGCCTGGCCTGCTGAATACCATTCTGACCCGTGTTGGCGTCGAGGACGAGGAGTACCTCGTGAGGTGCGCCCGGAAGGCATTTTGCCAGCACGCGTTTGATTTTCCTGAGCTCCTCCATCAGGTTCACTTTTGTGTGGAGGCGGCCAGCTGTGTCAATGATGGCAACGTCGGCACCCTTGGCCTTTGCGGATTGAAGGGTATCGTACGCTACGGATGCGGGATCTGCTCCCTGAGCTTGTTGAACCAACTCAACCCCGGCTCTTTTCGCCCACACTTCAAGCTGCTCGTTAGCGGCAGCCCTGAAGGTGTCCGCGGCGCCGACCACAACCCGATAACCGGCCTGGCTGTAGTTGAAAGCAAGTTTGCCAATCGTTGTTGTTTTCCCAGCCCCGTTCACACCGACCACCAGGATTACATAGGGGCGTGTTTGTTCAGTCAGCCCCAGAGAGCCTTCAGCGGAAGAGCCGTTCACATGGAGGACGCGGGAGATTTCGTCCTTCAGAAGTCCCGTCAACTTGCCCGGGTCTTCATAGCCTTCTTGTTTCACCATGCGCTGAATGCCGTCGAGAAGCGCTTGAGTTGTTGCCACGCCTATATCGGCCTCAATGAGAATCTGTTCAAGTCCGTTGAGCAATTCCTGGTCGATCTTCGTTTTTGCGAGAGCCAGGTGCTGAATCTTCTCAAAGAGCGAAGTCCGAGTCTTGGCCAGGCCCGACGTGAATTTTCGGAAGGTGTCAAGAAGTCCCATGTTCACCCGTATTCACAATATTGCGGCCTATGAAGAGCCGTTGTGCATAGACTCCAAAGGAAAAAAGCATCATGAGAACACTCAACCATAGTGCCAATATTCGCGCAGTCTCCAGAAATTCGACCTCGAGAATCGTCAAGAGAAGCAACAAGGAGATGAAGTTTACTGCCAACTTCCCCGGTAGGTTCGACTGAACCACAATGTTCTTTGTGCGCTGGATATACAGGCCCCCGGCAAGGATGAGGACATCCCTCACCAGCACGAGAAGGAGAAACCAAAGCGGAAGCTTGCCAAGCCACACAAGCAGCAATGTTACAGCCCCCACTGCAATTTTGTCGGCCAGCGGATCGATAATCTTTCCGAAATCAGAAACTTGATGAAGCTGTCTTGCGAAGTACCCATCCAGAAGGTCGGTGATGATAGCAACGACGATAATGAAAACCGCCCACCACTGGTTGTTCTGAAATTCACCGAGCAGGCAATAAACGATCGGACCAACGAGCAGAATTCTGGTGAAGCTCAAAATGGTAGGAATTGTCCATACCCGCTGCATCATTCATCGTTCGCGTTCTTTGAGGCATGAGTGTCGATGGAGACGGGATACTCACCGGTAAAACATGCGGTGCAGTAGTGCGCGCCATCTTTCTTTGGGGCTGCTTCCAGGAGCTTTTCGATTGAAAGGTATCGAAGACTATCCACCCCCAGTTCCTTCCCAATCTTGTCTGCATTGCCGTTATGCTTGTTGGCAATCAACTCCTCCTTGCTCGGGAAGTCCATTCCGTAATGGCACGGGTAGCGAATGGGCGGCGACGTGACCCTAAAATGAACCTCTTTTGGCTCAGCCTCTCTAATGAGCTTTACGAGCTGCTTGGATGTTGTGCCCCGAACAATCGAATCATCCACGATGACGACCTTTTTGCCCTTGAGGACGCCCTTCACCGTGTTGAATTTGGTTTTTACTTTTATTTCCCGGCTGCTCTGGTCCGGATGAATGAACGTCCTTCCAACGTAGTGGCTTCTGATCAGTCCGATCTCAAGCTCCACATCGTTGCCGAGTTTGTGGCTTTCGGTGACGTATCCAAGAGTGGCAGTGTTGCTCGAGTCCGGAACGCTCATCACCACGACGTCTTCATCCTTGCTGGATGTCACGGGCGATTCCTGTGCTAAGAGCTTCCCTGGCCTCCGCCGAACCTTGTCAACGCTTTCACCAAAAACTTTGCTGTCGGGCCTCGAAAAATAGACATACTCGAAAATGCAATGATGCGGAAGCTCGGATTTTTTTGTTATCCAGTACGATTTTGGCCGCCCGGTTTTCACGGCCTCGCGGTCAAACACGATAATTTCACCGGGCTTGACATCACGGACATATTCAGCCCCAATGATATCAAACGCGCACGTTTCGGAAGCAACCACAAATGGTTTTCCGAGTTTGCCTATTGCCAGCGGCCGAAATCCATAGGGATCCCGGGCTGCGATGAACGTCTCGTCAGTGAGGATGACAAGGGAGTAGGCTCCGTCAATGAGATCGAGGGCTTCTTTGATTTGCAGAATCTGTGAAGCCTGCTTACTGCGGGCGACGAGGTGAAGGATAATCTCGCTGTCGGATGTTGACTGGAAAATCGTGCCTTCATCCTGGAGTTTGGCACGCAAGGAGCGAAAATTCGTGAGGTTTCCGTTGTGTCCGAGGGCAAGGTTTCCGCCCTTGTAATTCACCGTGAACGGCTGGATATTCGACTTATTGTCGGCTGAGCCCGTCGTGGAATAGCGGTTATGGCCGATGGCAGAGCGACCGCGCAATTGATCCTTCAGGATTTTTTCATCCCGGAAGACGTCCGTGACGAGGCCAACACCTTTATGGATGTCAAAGCGCCATTTTCCCCGGTCCGAAATATACTCGCTCGTGACTATGCCCGTGGCTTCCTGGCCGCGATGCTGGAGAGCATGCAAACCGTAGTAGGTCATCACAGAGGCCTCTGGATGGCCGTAGATGCCGAAAATGCCGCAATGACAGCGAGGTTTACCTTCGAGTTGATCGAGCGGGGTCACAGTGGAAAAGTACGCAAAAAAGCGGGGTGAAACAATAATGTGTTGAGGCCTAAAAACAAAAAGGAGAGAGCGATCGCTCGCTCTCTCCTTCTGTGAAAACGATAGCTAGATTATTACATTCCTCCCGTTGCGGAAGCAAGAGAGAAGTTGACGCCGATGTTCAAAGAAAGGAACATGAATGTCCCCTCTTCGATTTTCGTCGTTAGAGTAGGGTTCACAATTGGTTTTGACGAAAATAGGACCTTCGGGTC
>JANOGR010000057.1:0-8021 GCA_031406095.1 Ignavibacteriales bacterium | reverse complement strand
CATTCGAATATCGGGTTTCACTGTATTGGTGCAAAGGTTAACGGCCGTATCGTTCCTCTAAATACGCATCTCCGAAGCGGAGACCAGGTTGAGATTATCACATCGAAGAAACAGTCGCCGAATCCCGATTGGGAGCTGGTTGTTGTCACGCACAAAGCCAAATCGCACATCAGGAAGTGGATTCGGGAAGAAACCCGTAAACAATCTGATGAGGGGAAAGAACTTTGGGAGAAAAGAGTCAAGCGGCACAAGTTCCATGTCAATGAAGACGATCTGCAGAGGTTCATCCGGACAAACCTGAAATACGAACATCTGCAAGCATTTTATCTCGATGTAGGCTCTGGGAAGGTTGACGTCGACGGACTCATCGAACAGCTCAGCATACGGGAAAAACATCCGAGGGGCGAAGCTTCAGGCAGGACCGAGGAAGGGAAATCGCTGTTTACGAAGTTTATTCATACAGCGCGGGATATCGCAAGCGGGATTACGATTTTCGGCGCGAGCGACAATTTCATGCATCAATACGCGAAGTGCTGTAATCCGATTCCCGGCGATGAGATTGTCGGTTTTGTCACGACGGGGGAGGGGATCAAGATTCACCGTAAAGATTGCAAGAACGTCATTTCTCTCCGAATGGCAGAAAGCGAACGGATCGTCGAAGTTGGATGGCCGCCCGCCAGCGGGGCAGATTTCATTGCTGCCCTTCATGTGGCAGGCACGGACCGGCCCGGGTTGTTGAGCGACGTTACTCATGCCATTTCGAATTATCAGAACACGAACATCCGCAGCGTAAACATGGATTCACAGGGGCAGTTGTTCGACGGTCAGATCATCCTCATCGTCAAGAACACCGATCATCTCGCACGCATTATCGAAAAAATCAAGAAAGTGGACGGGATCATCGAGGTCGAAAGGTTTTTCGGAAAATGACGAGTCCAGATCCTGCGAATCGGCGGATAATGGGAATCGACTATGGCTCGGTGAGAATCGGGCTGGCGGTAGGTGATCCCCTTGGAATTCTGGCGCATCCGAGAGGAGCCTGGAAAAACAACGATTCTTTTTGGACGCAGCTGTCCGAGCTGGTCAAAACTGAAGGAATCTCCCTTGTTGTCGTCGGCATGCCTTTGAACCTCAATGGACAAAAAGGAAAGAAAGCAGAGGAGGTGGATGAGTTCGTCTCGCGTCTCAAACGGGAAACAGGTCTCGAAGTCATTACCTGGGACGAACGGTTCACCACATCCATTGCGCAACGGACTCTCATAGAGATGGGCACGAAGAAAAAGGATCGCAGGAACAAGAAACACAACATCGACGCGATGGCCGCTTCGCTTATTCTGCAGAGTTTTTTGGACAGCACAAAAAAGTCGTTTTCTTGCTAATGACGGAGAATCCGATCTCCGAATCCGGTGTCTCGATTCTTAAGCGATTTCTCTCGGGCAGGGCGGCCGGGTTCGTTCGAAGAAACAAAATCAAGAGTATCATTGCGTTTCCTGTTGTTGTGTGTTTTTTTGCCGTTCTTCCCCTGCCTTTCGGCGAAATTGACGATTTACGCAAAGCGAATCCCGGAGTCACCGCATTCATGCGGGAACACGAGGGCGTCGCGAGGAGCAAGGGAAGGGCTTTCTACAGGTTCCAGAAGTGGATTCCATACGATAAAATCCCCAAACATGTGATGGACGCGATTGTCGTCGCAGAAGACGGCACGTTTTGGTCTCATTCAGGCTTCGACTGGTTCGAATTCAAAGAATCCCTGAAGCGAAATATCAGTGAAGGCCGAGCCGCCAGGGGTGCCAGCACGATCACGCAGCAGCTCGTGAAAAACCTGTTCCTGTCGTCATCCAAGAACCCGCTGAGGAAACTTCGGGAGTGGATTCTCACGTTTTACATGGAAAGGACATTGACGAAATCGCGCATTCTGGAGATATACCTGAACGTCATCGAATGGGGCGAAGGTGTGTACGGGATCGAGGCTGCTTCACAACTCTATTTTGATAAATCAGCATCTGACTTGACAAGAGATGACGCCACCCGACTTGCAGCCATCATCCCGAGCCCAAAACGGCATGGAGCGATTGAGGATTCACAGTACGTTGCCCGACGGGCTCAAGTCATCCTTCAACGAATGAAGGCACGTGGCATGATCCCCGTGGCGTCGGTTTCCCGCGATTCCAGTGTGCTGAATGAGAATTTTCTCGTTCAGCCTGCGGATTCGGTAATGCTCAACCTGGACGGAGGATTCAACGGAGATTCGTTGAAAGTAAGGAAAGACTCACTGTGAATTATCGTGATATACAAGATCTGGTGGAGGAAGGAGAGGGCTTTCAATTGGAATTCAAGCGAAAGGTCTCCAGTCCGGAAAAGACGGCCCGTGCATTGATTGGATTTGCGAACACGAAGGGAGGGACGATACTCTTCGGCGTCGATGACGATCATTCGGTCGTAGGTGTCGAAAGTGAAAAGAGTGAAGTCGAGATGATCAAAACAGCCGGATCAGTTCTTTGCGAACCTCCGATTGACCCTGACATCGAGATCGTTTCTTACAAGAGCAAAGACGTCATTGTTGTTCGTGTGGCGGAAAGCGGTGAAAAACCCCACAGGTTCATCGTTGAAAACAGTCTGACGGACGACGAAGAGAAGGTCTTCATTCGAGTCAACGATAAAACGGTCGTTGCAAGCAAAGAAGTTGTACGGATCTTGCGGTCGGAGAGCCCTGATGCTCCCCCGCTCAGAATCACGATCGGCGAACCAGAGCGTCGGCTCTTCGATTTTCTTGAAGATCACGAAAAAATTACTGTCAAGGAGTTCGGCAAACTCGTGAACGTGTCGAATCGAAGGGCTTCCCGAACACTCACTCAGCTCGTTCGAGCGGGTGTGCTGAGGATTCATACACACGATAAGGAAGACTACTTCACGAAGGCGTTCGATTAGGGCGGGCAGGGTCCGGAACGATTCAGTCTCCACAATCGTGACAGTTCGAAAACGGCAACGCCGTACGCAACAGCCACGTTCAGAGATTGTTTGACGCCGAACATGGGAATCTCAACGGCGAAATCAGATGCGGCCACTATGCCCTTTGAAATACCTGTGATTTCGTTGCCGATGACGAGCCCCAAGGGAAAATCAGAAGAGTGCATGGCATAGTATGGCCGGCTTCTGTCTGTCAACTCAAGACAACAGATCTTGAACCCCTGTTCTTTCAACGAATGGATGGCATCGACCGGATTTTTGACGTATTCCCAGGGAACGCTTTTGGTGGCTCCGAGGGCAGTTTTCTCGATTTCTTTTCTTGGCGGCTGCGGTGTGTATCCGGTAAGGACGAGTCGCTGAATCATAGCTCCGTCGGAGGTCCTGAAAATCGAGCCCACGTTGTAAAGGCTTCGAACATTGTCGACGACGACGGTGACAGGAATCCTCTCGGCGGTTTCCACTTCGTCCGTCTTGACTCTTTTTTGAGCGATTTCGCCGTGGGTAAGTTTGCGCATGGGCGAGAAAAGATAGGCCAAAATGGCCTGAAAACAAAGGTTGCGGTTGCTCTCCATCCATAAAATCGCTATCTTAAATTTCCTAAGGGTGACCACCCGTTGAAAAAAATCGTTATCGCCATTGACGGCCCCGCGGGTGCTGGGAAGAGCAGCACGGCAAAGTTGGTCGCCCAGAAGTTGGGATACACGCACATCGATACCGGGGCGATGTACAGGGCAATAACGCTGAAAGTGCTCGAAGAGTCAGTCCCGTTGAGCGATGGCGATCGAATTGCAAAGCTCGCTGAGAAAAGCGAGGTTCGTCTGGAAGGCTCGGACGGCGCAAACAGTGTTTTTTTGAACGGGAAAGATGTCACAGACCGCATTCGTTCGGCGGAAGTTACAAAATCTGTAAGCACGGTGAGCAGCATCCAGCGCGTGAGGGAAGTCATGGTGCGGGAGCAGCGCAAGATTGCTGCCAAGGGAGGGGTTGTGCTGGAGGGACGCGACATCGGGACGGTCGTTCTCCCTGACGCAGACCTGAAGGTCTTCATGATCGCCGACGTGTCTAAGCGCGCCAGGAGACGGAAAAAGGAACTTGCCTTGTCTGGCATTGAGGTCGACGAGAGCATCCTCACCAAAGACATGGAAGAAAGAGACCACAAGGATTCGACCCGCGATGCGAGTCCTCTGAAGCAAGCCGAAGATGCCATTGTGCTGGATACATCAAATATCACGATGGAAGAGCAAGTAGACTTCATCGTTGGAAGAGCCAGAGAGCTTATAAGAAAGAAAGCGTGAACGTAACGGTTGACAAACATTCTGGTTTCTGTTGGGGAGTCGTTCGGACAATAGAAATTGCCGAGCAGGAACTCGCCAACCAGGGCGGGCAGATGTTTTCCCTGGGTGAAGTTATTCACAACCCCATGGAAGTGAAAAGGCTTGAAGAAAAGGGGCTGGAGACGGTTTCCCTCAACAATTTTGAAAAGGCAAGAGGCAAGACTGTGCTGATCCGCGCTCACGGAGAGCCGCCCTCGACTTACAAACGTGCCCAGGAATTGGGAATCACGATTATCGACGCGACATGCCCCGTGGTGACGAAGGTTCAAGAGAGGATCCGGAAGTTCCATCTCGACGGCTATCAAATCGTCGTGTATGGAAAAAAAGATCACGCTGAGGTGATCGGCCTTGCGGGGCAAACGAATGGGGAAGCCGTGGTCATCAAATCCGTGGAAGAAATCGACAAGGTGAATTTGAAAAGGAAAACGGTACTGTTCTCGCAAACCACGATGGACAAACCGACGTTCTACAAGATCAAGGAAGAATTGGAAAAGCGCATTGATGGACTGGTGGTCGGGTCCATCGAGGATGAAGCGATTGATTTTCACGCAAAGGACACCATTTGCGGCCAGGTTTCCGGCAGGGACAAGAAGCTCCGCGAGTTTGCCAAAACCAATGATGTTGTCATATTTGTGGCCGGCCGGCATAGTTCGAACGGCAAAGTTCTGTTAGATATTGCGAAGTCAGAAAATCCGAGGACGTATTTCATCGAAGACATCCCCGAGTTGCGGGATGAGTGGTTCGAAGGGGCGGAGAATGTTGGAGTGACAGGAGCGACCTCGACTCCCCAGTGGCTCATGGAAAAAGTGAGACTGGTTCTGCAGGAAAAGTTTGTTCACCAACCAGCCGCAGTGTGAAGGCGTTGGTCACAACGTTGTTTGACAGTCATCAGTAAATCATCAATCGTTCACTAATTTTGAACCGGCGTTGTCGTCATTCGTTGTTGCGATGACTGGCATCGGAGACGAAGCGACGGTTTGTCCCCACGGGGATGTTGTTTGAGGAGGATGAATGGCGGAATCGTTCAATGGCACAAAAGATTTGACAGAAAGCGGATATTCCGAGAGCGAATACAACGAACTTGCCAAGTTGTACGAGAGCACCCTGGGCTCGATCAGCGCAGGCGGAATTGTTAAGGGGCGGATCGTCCACATCGGAGATTCGAATGTCGCGATCGACATTGGCTTCAAGTCTGAGGGATCGGTATCCGTCGGTGAATTTCCGAATATCAAGGACATGAAGGTCGGAGATGAGGTTGAGGTATTTCTTGAAACCGTTGAGAATAAAGCCGGACAGCTGATCCTTTCCCGGAAGCGCGCTGATTTCATGCGTGTGTGGGAGCGTATCGTCCGGTCGTACGAGAAAGGTGAAGTGCTGAAAGGGCGCTGTGTGCGTCGGACGAAAGGCGGCATCGTCGTCGACCTCATGGGCCTGGATGCGTTCTTGCCGGGTTCTCAAATCGACGTACGCCCCGTAAGAGATTTTGACGCGTTTATCGGACGCGAAATGGATTTCCGCGTGGTCAAGGTAAACCATCCATCCGAAAATGTCGTGGTAAGCCACAAGATACTCGTCGAAGAAGAGCTGGCCAGTCAACGCAAAGCGATTCTGGATAGCCTCGAAAAAGGTCAAATTCTGGAAGGACATGCCAAAGCAATCACCGATTTTGGCGTTTTCGTCGACCTGGGAGGCGTGGATGGACTTGTCCACATCACGGATTTGTCGTGGGGACGCGTCAATCATCCGTCTGAGGTGGTGAAGCTCGACCAGACAGTGAACGTGGTTGTTCTCGATTTCGACCAGGAGAAGAAACGCATATCCCTCGGTATGAAGCAATTGCTGCCGCATCCGTGGGAAAACATCGAGCTCAAATATCCGGTCGGGACAAAGGTCCTGGGCAAGATCGTTTCGCTCACGGACTACGGCGCATTTGTGGAAATCGAGAAAGGCATCGAGGGCCTTATCCATATTTCTGAAATGAGCTGGACACAGCATATTAAACATCCTTCCCAGGTAGTTTCCATGGGTCAAATGGTGGATGGCATTATCCTGTCTTTGGACAAGGAAGGAAAGAAAATCTCGCTTGGCATGAAACAACTGGAGCCGGATCCGTGGACGACTCTTATGCAGAAATATCCGATCGCCTCGAAACACACAGGCGTCGTGCGAAACCTGACGAACTTTGGTGTGTTTGTGGAGCTCGAGGAGGGAGTCGACGGACTCGTACATATCTCCGACCTTTCCTGGACAAAAAAGATTCGGCATCCGGGCGAAGTCGTCAAAAAGGGCGATAAGATCGAAGTCGTGATTCTGGCCATCGACGTCGACCAGCGCCGCATTTCGCTCGGCCACAAGCAAATTCAGGATAATCCCTGGGATGCTTTTGAAAATTCTTACAAAGTGGGAACCGACGTCGAAGGGAAGATAGGCCGTATCATCGAGAAAGGGGTTATTGTCGAACTCCCCCTCGGCGTGGACGGGTTTGTTCCTCTTTCTCAGCTTTCACAGACTCCGGTGAAAAACATCGCCGATTCGTTCAACGTGGGCGACGGGATTCAACTGAAGGTCATCGAGTTTGACAAGGAGAGCAAGAAGATTGTTCTTTCTGCGCTCGAGTATCTACGCGGCAAGGAACAAAAACACCTTGACGACTATGTGGCAAACCACAAACTTTCTCCGATGACGCTGAAAGACGTGGTCACGATGCCCATGACTCCTTCGGAATCGAGCTTTACCGAAACGCCGAGCACAAATTAACGTTGCTCTTTCTATGAGTAGAAGAGTTGTTCGAAAGACCTCGGGCAACTCTTTTTTATTATGAAACGAATAGCCCTCCACACGCTAGGCTGCAAGCTCAACTTTGCTGAAACTTCGAGCATTGCTCGCCAGTTCAGTGCATCAGGGTATTCCCCCGTTGGCCTGGATGACCCTGCCGACGTCGTCCTGATTCATACATGCAGTGTCACAGAGAGGGCTGACCGCGAATGCCGTCAGCTTGTGCGAAGGGCTCTGCGCAAATCGCCAGATGCCTTTGTGATTGTGGCCGGCTGTTATGCGCAACTTCGCCCGCTGGAAATCTCTCAGATCGAGGGAGTAGACCTTGTGCTGGGAACAAGCGAAAAATTCAGCGCTTTCAGCCATGGGGGAGATTTCAGAAAAAAAGCAAAACCCGAAATCCTTGTCTCGTCTCTCACCGGAATTCATGAAGCACACAGTGCATCGTCGGCAGGTTTTGGCGACCGTACGAGGGCGTTCTTGAAAATCCAGGATGGCTGCGATTACAATTGCTCGTTCTGCACAATCCCGATTGCGAGAGGAGAAAGCAGGAGCATTCCAGTTGACAAGCTTGTCGCCCAGGTTATCGAAGCAGTCAAGCTCGGATACAAAGAAATCGTGCTGACCGGCGTAAATGTAGGCGACTACGGAAAGAAAATCAGTTCGAGCCTCATTCATCTCTTGCGTGAACTTGTACTCATTGAGGAGCTTGATCGGGTTCGAATCAGCTCCATTGAGCCTAATCTGTTAAACGATGAGTTGCTCGATTTCTGGATTTCCGAACCGAAGATCTGCAAGCATTTCCATATTCCCCTGCAGTCGGGCTCAGACCCTGTCCTCAAGCAGATGCGCCGGCGTTACATGAGGTCGTTGTATTCCGAAAAAATAAGAAGAATCAAGGACGCCATTCCGCAAGCTGGCATTGGCTCTGACGTCATCGTGGGA
>JANOGR010000052.1:0-2186 GCA_031406095.1 Ignavibacteriales bacterium | reverse complement strand
GGATACGTTGAACCTGTCAGCTGATCGGCGCCAGGGTAGAGCGGCATGATCGTGTATTCACCGGCTGTTCCGGTACGTGCCTGTGGAAGTATGACTCCCCTGATGTAGGACAGCTTTGTGCCAACCGGAGGCGGTGCGTACTTCGAGCCTGTGATCTTGTGCCCGCGGAGAGTGTAATACCCGGACCCGTCGTACATGGTCATCTGGTTTCCAGCCGCGTCAATAAAGGTGAAGCGACCTGTCGCCAGATCGACAGAGTTGACTGTTACATTCCTCACGACTACATACATTCCTTCGTACTTTTCTCCACGTGATGGTCGCGGTGAGGTTCCAATCGCAAAGCTGTCGACGGTGACTTCGAGGGGTTCCGCCCGTTTACCCGTTGAAAGAATGGAGACGGTCACCGGGCTCGTAAAGATGGGTGCACTCGCCGAGTACGCATACATTTCCGTCAAGCTGTTCGGTTGTGTTCCGAATTCAAGAGCACGGCCAACTATTTCTACAACCATCCCACTATCGAGTGCAGTGATCAAGGTCGACTGCGCTTGTGAAGAAGTATCATTCGTAAGCACATTCAAGCCGCCCCACAGTTGTCCGGTGGTGGTATCCTGGATGAAAATGTTGTACCGAGCCAGCGTATACGTGAGGATTCGCGGTTTCACCAGCACTCTCCCAACGACTTTCACAGTGTCGTTGTTCTTCGCCGGGTTTGTGTCATCCAGAGTCGTCCTGGCTCCGGATTGCTGCGTGTCCATCAGCAACAGCGAATCAATCGGCACAATGTTCAACTGAGGGATGGTATACGTTGTCTGCGCGGCCGCGAAGCAGACAAGCGCCATCAGGCTCAGCGATAGATATAGTACGCGACGTTTCATCGCACCCTCCTTGATTAAGTGATTATGATTATTTGATTACGAGAAACTTTCCTCTTTTGATTTCGCCGGTGTCTTTGTTCTTCACCGTAAACAAATATAACCCCGTCGCGATGGCCTGATCCCGTTGCGAGATGAGATCCCACGCATGCTCCCCGCCTGAAAGTTGCTGGCTTCCGTCTGAAAAACGTTGAAACCAGTTAATATCGCTTGCGTTGTAGGTCAATCCATCGTGGTCGAACTGGTCCACGACGTCACCTGCGAGCGTGTAGATGCGTACAACGGCACGCTGGGGGAGATTGGCAAAGTATAGCTTCCGGTCTCTCTCTCCTCTTCCATCCCAATATGCGCGTGCATAGTATGGGTTAGGATAAACAACAATATCGCGGGAACCGTCCGTCGCCGCTGGAGTTCCCGGAATGATGCGTTTCAACGTCTGGATTTTGCTGCTTTCCAGGCTTTCAAGTTGGGTGTTCGAATCCCCCGAATCGAAAGCGGTCACTGCAAATCCGTACTGCCAGCCGTTCAACACACCTGGTACGGTAAACCTGTAGTAATATTTCGTTGTGTCTGGAGAAAAGCTGATCGGAGAAGTCAAACGAACAGTGCCAAAACCAGTGTTGTATCCTATTTGATCGCTGGGATTGTCAAATTCGCCGAGGAGTTTCAATTTGGCGAGAAAATCCTGCGATTCTGTCAGGTCAACACCGGCGTTCGTTCCATAGATCCGATACCCCTCAAAATCCCTTTTGTTTGTGATAGGGTCAAGAGAAGCTTCAGCGGACTTATCCCAGTAAATTTCAACCAGCTTATCCTTGGGAACGATTCTTGTCCGCGGTGAAGACGGCGGAGAGGGAAGAAAATACCGCTTTGGTTTTCCATTGTCGGTCCAGGTTTCATCAGGATCCTGGATTCCATTGCCATTCCTGTCCTCGCCGTTGTAGGTTCGCTGAGCCCAACCGGCCGCCTGGAAAAGGTTCGACTTCTGGGCAGGAGAGTCGTCCGTCGTCGGTGTTGGGGATTTCTTTTTTGCGGCGATCACTGCGAATACAAAGTTCACCGAGTCTCCTGCGGCGATCCGGCTGATGGGTCCTGTCGTAATCATCGTCATAAAATTACTCGGCTTGGGAATTCCGGCGATTTGTGCGGAAGTTAGCCCCGTCGCCAATTTGTTGAACTTGTTGTTGTCGTCAGTCGGGGAAAAATACGTTGGGTCGGTGTTATTCCTGAATTGCCATGCCTGATAACTCGTTTTGTTCAGATACGGTACAGACCCCAGGAACTTCATCCCAGCATAGCTATCAGCCAGCCCGG
>JANOGR010000004.1:0-2224 GCA_031406095.1 Ignavibacteriales bacterium | reverse complement strand
GTAACAGCAAGTCAAATTCTTTCGGTGTGAGTTCCACCTTTTTTCCCACGATTGTTACTTTTCTTTTTTCTTTGTCAATGACAAGCTCGCGAAACACAAGTTCCTTTGACGCTTCAGGACCGGAGGTTTCTTCCTTCATTGCTTCAACACGGCGAAAGATGGCTTTGACACGAGCAACGAATTCCCGTACGCTGAACGGCTTGGTCAGATAATCATCTGCACCGGTTTCGAGGCCAAGCACTTTGTCAATTTCCTCAGATTTCGCGGTCAACATCAGAATCGGTGTGTAGTATTTTTCTGACCGGAGTCGCCGGCAGATTTCAAGACCGTCGAGTTTGGGAAGCATAAGGTCCAGAACAACGAGATCGAATCGTTGTTTCTGCGCCGCCTGAAGACCTCCCTCGCCATCGTGTGCTTTTGTTACTTTGCAGTTGAGGTCTTTAAGATGGATCTCAAGCAGCTCGGTAATATCTTTGTCGTCTTCAATGATGAGAACGTTTTTCATTTCCTTGCCAATGACTGACCGTCTGAAAAAAGATAACCAAAAGGGAGAGCAGATGTATCACGAAACTATCACGGGGAAATCAAGATTTTGGGAGTATTCTAATCGCCGGGCTGATGAAAAATCATGACGGCCCAGCGATGCCAGCGCGGGGGTTGCGGGAGCGCGGTCATTATCGGTCGGGCTCAGAATTCCGTTTGGAGGTTAACAAGTAGGCCGGCTTGAAAGCCGGCCCACCAAGATGATTCTCAGAAAATACTCCTAATCTTTCTTCATAGCGGTGCGAATCAGGAAGAACGCGAGAACTCCGAACATCGCCGCTCCGATGAGATCCGCCCATCCTCCAAAATGTTCCCAGCCGTGCACACCGACAGCGTCGCCGACATATTGCATCAGGGAGATTTCTTTAGGTTGTCCATCTCTCATGGCAGTGATCGGAATTCCACTCAGAAGTGCAATGGCCACGCCGGTAAGAGAACCGCCTGCAACCAGACCAGTGCTGTACAGCATCCCGGAACTCACTTCGGACTCTTCCTTTGCACTCTTCGACCGATCGACCAGAGACTTCAACATCCCGCCAATAAATATTGGAAATGTCGTGGAGAGAGGCAGGTACACGCCAACTGCGAATGACAGTGATCGAATACCGCATAGCTCAACGACAACCGCAATGAGCATTCCTATGAAAACCAATCCCCATGGCAGATCTTGAGCCAGAAGGCCTTTGATGATGGTCGCCATAAGAGTTGCTTGCGGCGCTGCATACTTTTCCGTCCCGATCGCATGAGCAACACCCTGGAACGCCATTGAGCCGTCAATCGCCTTCAGCGTCCAACCGATAACGAATGTGGACACAACGACGCCAATCACCAGGCCAATCTGCTGATACACGGGCGTCGCACCAACGATGTACCCGGTCTTCAAATCCTGACTTGTTGCTCCTGCGTTCGCGGCGGCGATACAGACAATCGAACCGAC
Organism: Ignavibacteriales bacterium; assembly: GCA_031406095.1. Lineage (GTDB taxonomy): Bacteria > Bacteroidota > Ignavibacteria > UBA10030 > UBA10030 > JANOGR01. Next base: position 744 of record JANOGR010000004.1, on the reverse strand, counting down.
GGCAAGCGCGAGAGACTGGTACACATCTCCCGTCCATCCAAGGCTGACAAAGATCAGACACGTTGCCATCAAGGTCGCAATCGTCATTCCGGAAATTGGATTATTGGACGAGCCGATAATTCCCACGATGCGGGAGCTGACCGTTACAAAAAAGAACCCAAAGACCACAACGAGCAGTCCCATAAGTAGTGTTCCAGGGAACGTACCGGGGAGTTGCGGGAGAATGGATACGATGAAAACAAGAACGATCGACCCGATGATGACGTAGGTGATAGGGATGTCCCGCTCCGTGCGTGAAAGTTGCACACCCGCTTTCAAATCCTTCAGGCTTTTGAAACTGTCTCGAAATGCGGAAACAATCGTGGGCAACGTGCGAATCAACGTGATGAGCCCGCCCGCCGCAACCGCGCCAGCTCCGATGTAGCGAATGAAACCCGACCGTAAGTCCGACGGGGACATTTCAGAAATCAATTTCCCGGCCGGTTTGACAATTGTTGGAAGTGCGTCGCCGATGAACGAAATAAGCGGGATGAGCACCAAATACGAAAGGATGCCGCCAGCGACGAGAACCCCGGAAATTCGAGGGCCTATGATGTAACCGACTCCAAGATATTCTGGAGTAATTTCTGCGCTGATGCTGGCGTTGGGATACGAAGAAGTCCTCGATGCGATATACGCCGGAACGTCCTTCCATAATCCGAGGATACTCATCAGGGATTTGTAAAGCACTGCAATTCCCAGTCC
>JANOGR010000346.1:0-6451 GCA_031406095.1 Ignavibacteriales bacterium | reverse complement strand
GCTTGTTCAGCGAATGAAGCCCGACATACAGCATTCGTTTCGACATTGCGTATGGAAAAAACTTCTCGTTCGGAATTCCCAGCAGATACGAGCCTTCAACGAGGTTCTCTTCCGTGGTGTATGAAGCGCTCGTGCCCAGTGCTACCAATTTCGCCTGAGGCTGAAAAGCGTTCCACCATGCGAGCATATTCGTGTTCATCTGTTGATTGACAATCCACTGCTCCCCGCCGTGATGGAGGCAGAAATCGCCTGCACGAGTCCACGCAGCCAGATGAAAGATCATATCGTATGGCGGATGCTTCAGCTTTTCAAGGGAGTCTTGTTTCGTGAGGTCGCAGTTTCGGGACGTCAAGCCAACAACGGAGTGGCCTTCCGACTCGAAACGTTTTGTCAAATGCTTCCCGATGAATCCAGAGCTTCCGCTGATGAGAATATTCATGAGCTATTTGATGAATCGAGCCTTCGCATCACGTTCTGAAAGAATCGGCTTCTGCTCCGGCCAATCAATGTTCAACTTCGGGTCGTCCCAGCGCACAACAAACTGATCTTTCTTGTCCGCGTAGTACTGTGATTGTTTATACGAGAAGATGCATTGTTCGCTCAGAACCAGATGTCCGTTGGCACAACCTGCAGGCACAAGAATTTGTTTCCTGTCGGCCTCGCTCAGAGTGAAACTTTCCCACTTGAGATACGAAGGAGAATCGATGCGCACGTCTGCAACGACATAGAAGAACTTGCCGAAGAGGCACTGCACAAGCTTCCACGTCTTGGAGTCTCCGTGCAAGCCCCGAAGAACGCCCTTTTGCGATACAGAAATATCGTCTTCAACGAAGATAATCTTCCCGCCGTTCGAATCAATGAAATCGTATTTGTCCAGATTGAAAGTCTCGACATAGTCTCCACGGAAATCATGAAAGACTTCGAGGGAGATGATTCTCAGGTCAGAGATTATTTTAGAGGATTCGATTTTCATTCGACTTTAGTCGTGTTTCCAGTTGACAACTGGTTCTGGATTCCCGCTCAGAGCTTGCGGGAATGACAAACAAAAGAAAGAGACTGTCACACCCGCGGATTTTAAGCGGGTGTCCAGAACGAGTATAAAATTGTCATTCGTGTATTTAATGCAAGGATCCAGGTCATAGCACAGTACTGGATTCCTCTAAAAACATGTGGGAATGACAATGATTCATTAAATATTCGTGAACCGGTTGTTCTTGATGATGCTAAACCCCTTAATCAGTTCTTTGATGCCCATTTCAACCGTGTAGGCTGTGCGAAAACCTGTCTTTTCGATCTTTTCGTTGCTGACGATGTAATTGCGTTGGTCTGGGTCTTTGTTGAACTCGGAAACCGTGATAAAGAAATCGGGAATCTGCTCTTTGATCTTATTGCACAGTTCCATCTTGGACAGGTTCGCCGAACTGAGTCCAACATTGTAAGGCTGGTTTTTCATTTTGTCAAAATTGTCAATCGCAAAGCTGAACACCGAGGCGACGTCGCGAATATGCAGGAAGTTGCGTTTGAAATGCGGTTCAAACAAAACGATGTATCGCTCGCGATAGGCTTTGTGTGTGAAATCGTTCACCAGAAGGTCGAGCCTCATCCGTGGACTGAACCCGAACACCGTTGCAAGTCGCAGCGTGATGGCGTTTTCACTTTGCAACAGCGCTTGTTCTGCTTCAACCTTGGTCTTGCCGTAGAGCGAGATGGGCTTGAGGGGTGTTTCTTCCGTGCAAAAGATATCCTTCTGGCCAATTCCGTAGCCGCTATTGGTTGTCGGGAAAATGATGTGCTGGTTCTTCGAGCGAAGCTTGTTCACCATGATCACCGCATCGCGGTTAATCCCGACGGTGGCATGGGGATCCTTGTTGGAGGCGGGTGCGCCGACCAGCGCGGCAAGTGGAATGATGAAATCTTTGTCTTTCACGAGATCTTTCAAAAGCCGCTCATCGCGCACATCGCCGTTGACCACCTCGAAATTCGGGTTGTGGCAGCATTCCAGGAGCGACGTCTGATCGTACATCATGTTGTCCAGAACTGTGACTTCATGACCCTGTGAAAGTAGAGCCGGGACGAGAATCGAACCGATATAACCCGCCCCGCCGGTAACCAGGATCTTGTGAGATGCCATTAGTCTTCTCCCTTTTTTTCTTCACGCTTAGATCTTACACCCCTCTGATCCCCCTCACATCGCATTAAGCCTTCCATCGTCATTTATTCCTTTGGCTCAATTGGGAAAAAAAACTGCACCCCACGGTCAATCAGATCCTTCCTGTTTGTCAGAATTTCTTTTTTGAAGTTCCAGGCCAAAAAGTAATACACATCCGGCTCCTTCTCCAATTCATCCTCCAGAACAATCGGCACGTGCATGCCCGGTGAATACAAACCTCGTCGCAAACGATTTTTTTCGACCAGGCAATCGAGATAATTTGTTCCAATCTTGAAAAAATTCAACAGCGTATTTCCTTTGACCGGCGCTCCCATCCCAAACACACGCTTCCCCTCCTTCTTGACCCTCTCCAGGTAACTGATGTTTTCGTCTCTTTTTTGTTCCACCCTGCGGGCAAAATTCAGATATGTCTCCAGAGAATTACTTTTCCTTTCTGTCTCCTCCCGCAACATGGCGTGCAATCTTTCAGAAAGATCCCTCTTGCCTTTGTGACCGGCGTATGCAATCACCGAACCTCCATGAATGGGCGAGAACGTTGCATCGAACAAATCGAGCCCGTGGCGGTTGAGAAGGATGCCGAGGTTGAACAGGTTGTAATACAGGAGATGTTCATGGTAGATCTGGTCGAAAGCCAGATTCTCAACGATCGACTTCATGTAAAGGAATTGGATAATAAAGACGCCGTCGTCCCGCAACGAGTCCTTCACTCCTTCTGCGACCGAGTGCAGCTCCTCGAGGTGAAAAAAAACGCCCGCAGCATTGATCACATGAAATTTTTTGCCAATCTGCCCGGCGGACTCCAGATTAAAGAACGTGTTGACCGTCGGAACGCCAGCGTCGTTCGCAATTTGCGCCGTGGTTTTTGACGATTCCACTCCGAGCACATCGTACCCGAGCTCCTGGAAATGTTTGAGCTGCGTACCGTCATTCGACCCAATATCCAAAACCGATTTCGTTTTCGAATCACTCCAGAACCGCGTGTCAACCTCTTCCGCCACGGTTTTGAAATGACTGCTCAGGGACTTGGTGACACCCGAAAGATACGTGTGGTCTCCAAACATCGTTTCCTTGGACACCGTGTGGTCCAGCTGGGTGGTCGTGCACTTGTGGCAATACATCACACGGAGCGGATAGAAAGGCTCCGACCCAACTTCCTCCTTCTTCAAAAAATGATTTGCCCATGGGTGCATGCCAAGGTCGATCGCAAGCTCCAGGTTCGTCGAGTCACACACGCGACATGTCATGGACGAGCCCTCATCGTTCCGGGATGTAATACTTGAACGAAGGCTTTCCCTTTGTGCCAAGTGGTTTTCTCGCCACAAGATAGCTTGCCCATCCCACAGCTCCCCAGCTCCATATCTCAAGCTTCTGCGCGTTTCGAGTGATCCATGCGTAAGCGAACAGAGCAGGAAAAAGCAGTCGGTGCTTCAGGCTATAAATGTAATCTGCGTGAACCGGTTCGCATTGAAAGTAGCGAGTCAGGCGATGGAGAGATTGTGGAGACCAGGGCCTGGAAAGATGTGTGGGATCGTCAAAAAAGGATAACGAGAAGAATTTGTCGTGTTTGAAAGGCATTCCAGGCAAGAACAAGGAACGCTCAGAAGGAACCTCGACATACAACAACCCTCCTGGTTTGCAGACCCGCAGGCATTCGCCAAAAAACTGAACAGGATCCCGTAAATGTTCCATCACATGACTGGCAACAACCAGGTGAAACGAGTCGTCTTTGAAAGGAATCGGTTTCTTGTTAAGGTCTGCATTCTTGAAGACAAACCCTTTGGGAACTGGTTCAGTAGGTTTTGTGTAGTCAATTCCGAAATGTTTATGTCCTGTGAAATTCAGACGGCGGGAAGTATGGTATTGTCGGAATCCCAGGCAGCCAAGATCAAGAATCGAAGCTTCATGCGGTATTTGAGAAAACAGGTTTTCGAGCATATGGTTCAACTGGTGACGCTGGCTTGAAATCTGGTAATCTCCCTTCCGTAGATTCTATGAATCACGGGCACAAGAATAAAGGCCATCGTAAAAGCAAATCCGCCCACAAAGCCCATCACGCCGTATCTGCTTCCCAGGAACACGTTCGATAACAGAACGAGCACGGCGCTTACAACCGCAATGCGGACAAAAGGTTCAATTTTCTGAAAACGAATAGCAAGTGTTTCAACATGTGAAAGTTGCATGATGACGGCGGTGATCATCAGCAGTGAAATCGACACCATGTCTGTGAACCGCAGCGCCTGCGGAACACCGTAAGCATTGAGAGTCCGCATGATCGCCCACATGGCCAGGGCCGCGAGGGATGTCGCTACAAAACTTCTTTTCAAGGTTTTTCGGACAAGATCACGCAGCCCCGCATAATCCCTTCGTGCTCCAAGAATGCCCATGGTTGGACCGATTGCATTTGCCCATGAAAGTCCGACCGAATTGACGATGTCATACAGCCTCATGCTTGCACCGAGTTTGCCCGCGGCGACGGGTCCATGAAAATAGAACATGACCGGCACAAACGCCTGGAACATGAGAAAACCCGAGAGCCAGCTAAGACCGATGCGCCATTGCTGAGGCCAGAATTCTTCAAGCCAGGAGATACTCCCGAGCTGCACATCGTTTTGGCTGACCCGAAGCCTCAGAAAAGGCGTACAACGTGGCAACATTGACACAACGTTAAAAACAGCCGACGTGCCTACCATAACGCAAATCGAGTAGATGCCGGCTCCAAAGTAAATCGCCGTCCAGCCTGCCAACGTGGAAACAATGGCGCCCACGAACGACATCGATTGCACAAACCCAACCTGATTGCTCCCTTCGAGAAAAGACCTGAACGCCATTCCGAATATCGAGAGACTCACCATCACACACAGGATTCCCCAGGCTATGTTGTACTCGGGAACTGTGGTTTGTTGTGTACCGAAAAAAAGCAACCCGCATCCGCCTATAACAAAAAGAAACAGCACCGCCACGGCCAGATACCATTTGAGTCCAAGCCTCACCAGGGAATTCAAACGGGCGAGCGCTTTTGAATCACCCGAGATGGCCCCAGCTGTGTCATGTCGAAGCTTCGCCCACTCATGACTGATGAACTGAGTGAGAACGACGCCGAACCCCAGTTCCAACATGCTCTGCAACAGGAGAAAACTTGAGAACGTGTAATGATAGCCCTGAAGGTCCGGCGAAAAATACCTGGTAATCAGGTAGATGGTGACGGGGCCTGTGACAAAGCCCCACGCCCTATTAAAGAGCGAAAAACCAACCGCCCGATCCACGCCAAACAAATCCCTCAGTCGTCCGATCAGTCCGGCCGTTTCCAATGTGTTTTCTCTGTTTCCATTCGAACCAAAAACGGACTCCTAGACAAAAAAAATGAGGTTAGCGCTCACGCGGCCAACCTCATTAGTGAGAGTTTTCAACTGCTCGATGAGAAAAGATAGGAAATTGATTCCTGTCAATCAAGCCATTCTCAAAACCTAAGTTCACTTTATGCGGTCAGGACTTACGTCCTGAGCGAAACAATGTTTGTGTCAGGAGGAAACTCCTGACACCATTGACTGAATGTAAGGAGATTCGGGTTCTGGACTCCCGCTTGCAATCCGCGGGAGTGACAACTCCACTTTTTTGCTCGTCATTCCCGCACGCCTTAAGCGGGAATCCAGAACTAAGCCTTTTCTGGATGCCCGCTGAAAATCCGCGGGCATGACAGTGTTCACCTGTGAGATACCTTCTGGATTATTCAAAACTCGACCTTAACACGAACAGTCGGAACAAACTCAACGAGTCCGGCGGCCCATTCACGCGGGACGAGATGTGCTTCGGCTTTCAAACGGGAATTGAACCGGGCGGCGCTCCATGCGGCTTCCAGTGCGCTCAGCACATGGTTTGCAATCAGAAAATACGATGCGGTGGTCGCGATTCGATAAAAATCGTTTGCCTCGCCGCGCATTTGGCTGTAGAAAAGGAAATGAGGCGAGAGATTTCTTTGAAGTAGATCCGACGGCCCAAATGGTGTTCCATCGATCTTGTAGCTCTTCGCGTCGTTCCATCCGCCCCCATACTGGGGATATTTTCCAATCAACTCGTAGTACTGTTGTTCCGGTCTTCGCGGAAGTCAGTGGGTAAACCCAGAACCGCCGATTCTGCCGATTTGATCTTCGGAGGCGTTCAACTGATTCCAATCCACGCGTTCCCACGGAGGCAAGCTTGAGTTCGAATTGACAACAATGTTCGACGACTCATTGGAATAATTCAGCTTCATCCATTCCGCATAAAAAACCACTGACCAATTCG
>JANOGR010000338.1:0-9927 GCA_031406095.1 Ignavibacteriales bacterium | reverse complement strand
TGTACAGACCGGAGAGATGGTAGACAGGTGTTCGGGGAGATGGTATACACTTGTTGTTAGGCAATATGATCTTTGAGATTGATTTGTGCAACTCGTTTCCAGCAGAAATAAATATCGTACAAACCGTCGGTGGTTGTGGCGCGCAGGGCAATGTGAAAACCATCAAAGGCTTTGCCCACTTTGAACAGATGGTTACGAAAAGAGAATAGGCCTTTAGGTTGGACTTTGCGAACAAGATCACCCGATGGATATTCGACTGGTGGAAGTACTTGGGGGAAGATCCTGACACTGGGCTGATAGCGTGAAGCGGGAACAGCCATTTGCAAAGCCTCGTGCGGACGCTCCAAGTTGTAAATGTCGCGCCACAGATCGAACTCGTCTTGACAATGGCACAGATCGGTAAAACTGCGCGACGAGAGCAAGTCGGCTTGGAGAGTACGATGAAAGCGCTCGTCCTTGCCCAGTGTTTGGGGATGGCACACACGTGAATGGCTGACCTCGATTCCTAGGCGGATCAACCAAAGCTCCAGCTGCGTGTACCCATCTTGTCCGCAGCTGCCCCAAGGGCCGCCGTTATCGGTCAGAATGCGTTGCGGAAGACCATAGCGATGGAAGATGAGACCCAGATGATGCCGCACCGTCTCCAAGCGTTGATTGGGGCAGGCAATGAGTCCAAGAGAAAATCGTGAATGGTCATCGAGCACTGTTAATGGATAGCAGCGATCAACCAGCAACGGGAAATCGCCTTTGAAATCCATCTGCCACAGCGCATTCGGTGCGGGTGCCTGAAAGCGTTGCAAATCCCGTGTTGGGCGTTGATGGGCTTGGTCCAGGAGTCCCTGCCGACGCAAGACCGCCGTAATGGTGCTGGGACTGGGTAGATGCTTGTAGTTCTTCACCAGAAGGCGCTGACGGAGTTTTCGTCCTCCCCATGTGGGATGACGATGCCGCAGATCGATGATCGCTTGTTCTAACTGCGGTGCGATTTTGTCAGGACTCATGTGTGGACGTCGTGATCGATCCTCCAAGGCTGCAACTCCGCCTTCTTGGAAGCGATGAATCCATTTATAAGCTGTCATCGCAGAAACTTCATAATGACGGCAGAGTGAACGAATGTTTGCTCCATCAGCTAAAGCCAATTGGACAAACTCTACGCGCAAGGACATTGGTGTTGTCGTCTTCCAGGGCATGATGATCCTCCTTCGGTATACTCATCATGCCAAAATATGTGTAAACTATGTCTCCGAACAACTGTAAACCATGTCCCCGGTCTGTACACTGGCAGGGTCTATGTTTCTGCTGGATTGGAGAAAATCCCATCCAACAACCGCGTGATCAAGGCATTGCGAAAGCGCAATGACTCCGAAAGAACGTGTGAAGCGGGCGATGGAACTCGGAATCCCCGACCGGGTTCCGCTCATGTGTCAGCTAAGCATCGGACATTTCCTCCAACAGCTCGATGTTTCTCCCGCCGAATTCTGGTACGATGCCGCGACGTTCGCTGACGGATTGGTTGAAATGCGGTCGAGGTATGACTTCGACGGTATCCTGGTCAGTCTCCACGGACACAATCCGGCATGGCGGTCGCATGTGTCTTCCATCCGGACAATTGCAGAAGGTGAAGAGCTCACTCTTGAAAACGGACAGCGCTCGCTGCATCTTTACGACGACCTGCCGCTTATAAGGAAAGACCCCTCATCGAAAAAGCCGTCGCTTGAGTCCTTCAATGCAGGGCAATTGCCTGAAACGGCCAGCTATATCCCTGTCTCGCAGGGCCTGCATTTCGAGATTTCGCCTTCAGAGCGATTTCGAATTTTTCACCTCGTCAGAGAAAAGACAGGCGAGGCATATTCGATCCACGGTGAGGTCACTTCGCCGTTCGACTACTACCTCGATTTCTTTGGTCTTGAAGAAGGGCTTATTGGGCTGATAGAACATGGGGAGAAGGCTCGTCAGGTTCTGGCCCACTTCGCGAGATTAGTAAGTGAGCTTGCCTCGGATATGTGTGCCACGGGGATCGACGCTGTGAAGATCTCTTCACCGTTTACGGGGGCGACCCTCATTTCGCGTGATTTCTACCGGGATTTTGTCCTTCCCTTTGAACGAACCGTTGCCCAAGCAATACGAAAGTCGGGCGTTCACGCCTATACTCACACCTGCGGTGCGATTAAAGACAGGTTGGAGCTCATGTTTGAATCTGGTGTCAGTGGGATCGAATGCCTCGACCCGCCCCCCATGGGAGATGTCGAGCTTGAAGAGGCGAAAAAAAGGACACGTGGACGGGGGTTTATCAAGGGAAACATCGATTCCGTCAACACTCTCCTGAGAGGGAATGAGGATACAATTCTTGCGGACGCAAGAAAAAGAATCCAAACAGGGAAGGAAAATGGAGGATACATCTTGAGCACAGCGTGTTCTGTTGCCCCCTACGTTCCACGAAAGAATATGTTGTTACTCAGAGAGGCCGTGGAGCGCTGGGGTTAAGAACGGGAAATTCGCATACTGAAGTATTACCACTCTTCCTTTTCATACCGAACATGGTTTGCCTCGGCGATGTAGTTGATGTCATCCATGGAAAGAGGGTTGCCGCAACACAGGATGACGGTCTTCTGCGGGCTCATCCGGGCTAGTAGACGGTCCTTCGAAATATGCTTCGGGAGAACCGGGCGCACGGCGCGCTCGAGTGCTGCCTTTGCGTGAGTGGTATCCTGTTTCTGCGCTCCGAGGATCTTTAATTCCTGCTCTTCCTTGAGGGGCATGCCGAATACAAAACGCAACAAGTTGTTCCCCCTTCCTTTGCCGATTGCCACGTTCTCAAAATCCTCCTTTGCGGGCCTGCTCACAGACGGAACGTAGAGAAAATCGAACTTTTGGGCAGCTTCGATGTCCAGAAGCTCCTTCTGGTAGCCCAGTTCGTTCAATCCCCGATTCGCGTGGATAAGAGTGATGCGGGTGTCGGTGGGTTTTCCGAGTAATGCTTCGTGATGAAGCTGTTTGATCATGGCAGCAAAAGGAGCCAACCCGCTTCCCGTTCCGACCAGGACAACGTTTTTGAACCCCGCCGCCCGTTTGTCAAGGGTGAAGTCTCCTGTAATCTTGTAGAAATAGGAGACTTTGTTGTCCGTGTTCGGGTCGAGTTGAAAAAGTGATTCAGTCAGCCTGCCCGGATTTCCAAATTCGTCGCGCTCGAGTATGACATAGAATTCCAACCAGCCTTCCTTTTCCGTTTCATACGGTGCTGACGAAATCGAATACGAATGCGTCACCACACCGCGCTTTTGAACGCCTTGTTCATCGAGGTCAGGGGCATAACTGATTTTTCCATCTTGTCCGACAATGCGTTTGGTCAGCCGGCAATTGTCCCGCCGCAAAGCGATGTATTGCCCTGCTTTGTAAGCAGGAAAAGAACTCCCTTGTTCCGGCGTCAAACGAAAAATCGTGAGAATCGCGGAAAGGTCGCGTCGCTGAATCGTAGTGCCTATTTTGATCTCGGCCATCAGCAGTCCATGGAAAAAACTTTTGGAAGATAAGACGCAAAGATGCTAGATACAACGATTTTGATTCCAAGGTTCACCGTGATTCTCTTTCCCACGATTCCTTGCATTTCTATGATTTTTCCGATAACATTTTATCCCACTGTGTAATCCTCATTTCTCAACGTGGCATGACAATATCGACTTCGTATGCGGACTTTCTCTGACAGTTTAAAGATCGATCTCAAGAGTTACATGAAGGACTTCGCTTTTGGCGAGAACTTCCGCTTCTCTTTCAAAAACCTGAAAGGAGATTTGGTCGGCGGCTCACTTCAGCCATTGTCGCCTTGCCACTTGCACTCGGCTTTGGCATTCTTGCTTTTAACGGCGATCCACGGGGAGCGGTTGCGGGTCTCTATGGAGCTATTTTCACAGGAATCCTCTCGACGCTCTTCGGCGGAACACCACAGCAGATCACAGGTCCGACCGGAGGCATGACGGTCATCCTGACGACCGTGTACATTCAATACGGTGGGCCCGAAGCGCTTCTTGCCGCTTGCATCATTGCCGGGCTTTTTCAGATAGGATACGGTCTCCTGAAGGTCGGCAAGTATGTCAACATGGTTCCTTACCCGGTGACGGTCGGTTTCACGAATGGCATCGCGATACTCATCTTCACCCAACAATTCAAAACATTCGGCACTGCGCCCATCGTTGCCCTGATCACGATGGCGACCATCTATGCAAGCTCTTCGCATCAACAAGAATCTTCCCAAGTCGCTCATCGGTCTGACGGTTGGAGCTCTCGCAGCGCATTTCCTTTCGTCCTCTGATTTTCTCCGTGTGAGGCTCAACCTGGCTGAATCACCGCTCTTTTCGGTTTCATCAGTTATTCAGGTTATTGGAACAATTCCTTCGGAATTTCAGCTTCCAAAATTACCGGGGATTTCCTGGGAGACATGGAAAAACGTCTTGCCGGCAGGCTTCACGATATCGCTGCTTGGGGCCATTGAATCGCTCCTTGCGTCGGTTGTGGCCGATAACGCATCGAACACGCGGCACAAAAGCAACAAGGAGCTGGTAGGGCAGGGAATAGGCAATTTTGTAGCCCCATTTTTCGGTGGCGTTGCCGGGACTGGAGCGATTGTCCGGACCATGGTGAACATCCGAGCCGGCGCATCCACGAGACTTTCCGGAATCTTCCACGGGCTTGTACTTGTCCTGGTGGTGCTGTTTCTCAGCAATCTGGCCGCACAGATTCCGCTTGCAGCGTTGGCCGGCGTGTTAATGATGACGGCTGTTGGGATGCTTGAACTGGAGCCTATCAAGCTCCTGCCGAGGACGCCTCTTGCCGACGCTGCGGTGATGCTGGCCACTACATTGATCACAGTCTTTACGGACCTCATTACCGCAGTAGAAGTGGGCATGGTCATGGCAGCATTCCTGTTCATCCACAGGATGAGTGAACTCGGAATGGATGAAAAACTCCTTCAAGAAGTAAAAGGATTGGCCCTGGACGAGGAAACGCTAAAGGTTCTTCGCGAAAACAAGATCGTGGTTTTTGATATCGAGGGCCCGCTCTTCTTTGGTGCCGCGAAAGGGTTTGTGGACGCTCTGGAAAAAAATTTCGACGTCAAGGTCGTTATCCTGGATATGGAGAACGTGCCCATTGTCGACACGACGGGGGCCGTGGTGCTGGAAGATATTGTTGAGCGGCTTCATAAAGACAAGAAACGGCTGCTCATCGTCGGCATGCGCAGCAAGGTGCGGAAGGTCCTGTATAACCTGGGAGTAACTCAGCGCATCGGTATTGGAAACTTCATCAACACGGTGCCCGAGGCCATAGAGTATGCGCTGGCTCTTGTCAAAGACAATGTTGAACATACGCATCTGGCGCACTTCGTCACAGAGCCCCTCATCATGCTCAACGTGGTAGCGAGCCACCGGGATGAGCTCTTTCAAAAAATGGCTGTTCAAGCCAGCAAGGCGGGGGTCGTGAGAAACAAACTCGAGTTTCTGACGAACATCGTTGAACGGGAGGAAGATGCCCCGACGGTCATTGGCAGGGGTGTCGCGGTGCCGCATGCTCGCTCGGGTGGTTCCGATTCAAAAGTGGTTGTAATCTTTGCGCGACTCAAAGACCCGATCGTCTATAGCCTTGAGAAACCGGAAAAAGTCACACTGGTGTTCATGGTTGCGACCGGCAGTAACGAGCGGGATTATCTGGAGGTTCTGAGATTGATAGCGTTGAACGTGAGCAATGAGAGCGTCTTGGTGCGTCTCATGACCTCAAACGACGTTCATGAGGTGCATCATGTGTTGACGGAGGTGAGGAATGTTCAACGAAACCCGAAGCGGGCCTCGTGATTGCTGGCTGCGTGAAAAAAATGAGCTTGGTTGACTAGCGGCGGGATTTCGCTTTGGAACCGCGTCCGATTTTAATTTCCATCCCCTCCCTCGCCCCTGAACACTTGAGTCCACCGCCCCGCAAACGGGAAATCCGCTGAGCCTGTTGCACCATCCTGTCTACCATGGTGTCATTATGCAGCGGATCATGATGGAACAACACAAGCTGCTTGACTCTTGCTCGCCAGGCGAATTCCACGGTCGACTCGATGGGTGAATGCCCCCAGCCCTTTTTATCCCGGTACTCGTTCATCGTGTACTGTGCCTCCCCAATGCAGAGGTCTGCGTCCGCTATGAACTCGACAAACTTCTGGTCAAGATATTGCGGGTAGTCCGTTGTTTTTTTCTCAGAGCCACGAAGGCGGTGCAGAGAGTATTCATACGGTTCGTTGTCAGTCGCATAGACGACCGTGTTTTGACCGTCTGAAAGCCGGTACGCGAAGGTCATGGCGGGGTGGTTCAGGTAGAATGGCTCCACCTTCACAGGTCCAAATTTCATGGCATCGCGTATTTCATGCACGGAAATCTTGGCTTTCATGTCGCCAAGCTCCACCGGAAAAAAATCTGTGTCCATTTGCATTCTCATGATTTCATCCAGTGACTTATCCCGCCCCGGAGGCCCGTACACATGAATCTTATTCCTCTTTTCATAAGCGGGGAGAAAAAAAGGAAATCCCTGAATGTGGTCCCAATGGGTGTGGCTGATAAAGAGGTGGATGGTCAGCGGAGTTGAGGGAAATTCCTTTACGAGTTTGAGTCCGAGCTCCCGGATGCCCGTCCCGGCGTCGAAGACGAACATCTGCTTGCCGGCTCTCAATTCGACGCACGAGGTGTTGCCCCCGTAGCGGGCTGTGTTCTTTCCTGGAGTTGCGATCGATCCCCGGGTCCCCCAGAATTTCACTTTCATCATCTGGCGGTAGATGCCTTTGCGAGGTGTTTGTTTACGACGGAGAGGAGGTTGGCGGAGTCCGTCGGCTTGATGAGGTAATCATTTGCGCCGAGTTCCTTCGCTTTATCGATATCGGGCTTGTACGATTTTCCTGATGTCATGATCACAATGGTGTTGGACAACTGTGGCTGCTCTCGTATTTTCCGGCAGACTTCAAACCCGTGAAGGCCGGGCATCATAATATCGAGGAGGACCACATCCGGTTTTTCCTGAATGGCGAGCCTCAAACCCTCTGTACCATTGTCCGCAGTGAGGACGAAAAACCCTTCGCGTTCGAACCACAGCGCAACCATTTTGCGAATGAGCTCTTCGTCGTCGATAATCAAAAGTTTCTTCTTCTGGGGGACTTGACTCATTATGAGACTTTCAAAGTCGACAGGAACTTATCAATATCTTTTTCGAAAGGCAACAACCAGCAGGCAATCCTTTTTAGCGACGTCACTCTATGAAAGAAACCCGGTGCTGAGGTTGCTTCTTGTAGTCGGGGTGACTGGATTCGAACCAGCGGCCCCCTGCGCCCAAGGCAGGTGCTCTAGACCGGGCTGAGCTACACCCCGCAACTTCAAATTCTCTCCAAGATACGAAAGATCATTCGCGAAGGCAAGGAAATGACCCGATGTTACTTCCGCTTCGCCAGCCAGGACTCAGGGTCTTGCTTGTCCCGTTCCTTCCAAATTTCGAAATGCAAAACTGACCCGGAAATGGAATCTCCACTTTTTGCGATTACCTCTCCCTCTCGCACTTTGTCGGATTCAGCCACACTGATATCCGAGAGATGCGCGTAGACAGTACGGTATCCTTCATAGTGGTTAAGGATGAGCACGTTGCCAAAGCCAGGGATAAACGAGAGGACGGACACCTCGCCGTCGGCGACGGCGACCACATTGGATTCAGAAGAAATTTGAATATCGATGCCTGCGTTTTGCGTCACGGTTTTTAGAACTGGATGGATTTGATTACCGAACCGGGAGGCGATCGCTCCTCCGGAAACCGGCCATCGTAGCTTCCCGCGGCGCTGTTCAAACACGGAGGCAGGGGCTGCGTCGGAAAGTGCGGGGAGGGTGACTGAACTATTGGCCCGCTCTCGTTCACGGGCATCGGCCAGTTCTTTCTTCCGGCGATCCCCAGCTTCCTTTTCTTTTCTGACTCTCTCTTTTTCGATCAAATCCGCGATCAGTCGTTCAATCTCTTTTACCGCTTCGGTCTTTCTGGTCAGCCCGCGCTGGAACGTCTTTTTGTCCTTGCGGACTTTCGTCAGGACACGGCGGCGCTCGGAATATTTTCGTGTGAGTGTTCCTTCCTCGCGGGTTTTTTCCGATAGGAGCTTGCGCTCCGCCGCAAGCTTGGCTTGAAGCTCTTCATTCTGGCTCTCCAGGTCAGCTTTGTTGTCGACAATCCGCTTCAAATCCTTGGCGCGCTGGTCGGAGAACCGTTTCAGATACTCGATGCGGATGTAAAGCTGGTTGACGGACTTCGACGAAAACAACAATTCAAGGTCGTACACACGCCCGTTCTTGTATACCGACCGGACATATCCTGCATAATGCGATTTCAGGAATTGGAGCTGACCCTCCAGGTCGCTGATCGAGGATCTCGCCGTCGTGATATCTCCTGTGAGTGAACCTTCTTCTTCCCGGAGTTTTCTTATCAGTTTCTGAATCAGGCTTGACTGTCGTTCGAGATCGTCGAGCCGTTCGAGAGTGGATTTTTCCTTTTTTTCACTCTCCTTGAGCTTTTTTTCAAATGCCGCAATATCGTCCCGGAGATTTTCCAGTTCCCGGGATTTCTTCCTGATTTCCCTGTCTCCCTGATGGCCAAGCAGCGGATGGACGGTGCTCAGCACTGCCATAAAGAGCAGGATGCTCGAACTTCGCCTCATTGAATTCGGATTCGCTCGGCGTTGATGGGTACGATGATGCTGAATCGTTCTGGGGGAACGTTGAGGGCAAGTTCTGAATACGATATCGAGACTCTCCGGCGTTCTCTTGGAAGCGTGAGCTGCACGATATGTGGAATCGAGATACCCTCCACCATCCGGTGCTTGTCGAATCGCTGGTCAAAAAACAGCTTGCTGTCGGCCCCGAAATGCTGAATTCTCAGGATAAGCAGTGTGTTCGGGTCCACCCAGTATCGCCTTTTATAGAGCCTGCCGGAGTAGGTTACCACGAATTGATTTTCTTCGACGATAATCTCGTCGGCTGATGAGCCGTCTTCTGCAAGAAACGTTCCGCCCGAAAAGAGGTTCACCAGATCTTCGAAATTGACCTTGACACGGAGGATTTTGCTGAGGTTCTCAGGGTTGGAAGAACCTGTAAAGACCTTGTTTTGCAGGATATTGTAAAAGAGGAATTCATCCCGTGTGACAATCGCCGCCCCGACTTCAATGCCAAATGGACCCTCGATCCTCAGCATCACGGAATCCGGTTTCTGAAGATTGAGCATGAACGACGCTGTCTGCGCAAGTTCCGGGGTCTCTATGGTGACTCTTCCTTCGCCCCGCATAGACTGAATGCGGGATTGGTTGGCGAACACGGCTTCGTGTATCTCGGTAGAAGACACGGTCCTGTTTGCCAGATTGACGGATGACGAGGAAGCGCATCCATTGAGAACGGCAAGAATGAAGACGATACCGAAAGAGGATTTCACTAGAGGGAACCGCGAGAGATCTTGTCTTTCAAAGCTTGATTTTTTCCGTCCAGCTCGAGAGCCTTTTGCCAGAATTCGAGGGCCTTCTCTTTTTGGCCCAGCTGGAAATAGATGTCGCCGAGATGCTCGTGCACCACCGGACTGGCCTTGTCCGTTTTCACTGCCCTTGCAATGTATTCTTCCGCTTCCCGGTATTTGGAGAGTTTGTAATAGACCCATCCGATGGTGTCCAGATAAGAGGCGTTCTCCGGCTCAGCCTTTACGGCATCCTTGGCCATTTCGAGAGCCCGCTGAAGCTGCAGCCCGCGCTCCGCAAGGCTGTAGCTGTAGTTATTGAGCACAAGGTGCGATTGAGGGTCGATCTTCAGCGCCTCTTCATACAAACGGTCGGAATCTGAGTACCGGTGTAAACCGTCGTAAGTGAGAGCCAGAGTGCTGAGCGTATTCATATCC
>JANOGR010000298.1:0-1596 GCA_031406095.1 Ignavibacteriales bacterium | reverse complement strand
TCAACTCAGAGACACCTGGAAGTTCGTGATCCTCGGCGTCTTTGGCATGGCTGTCACGAATTTTTCGTATTACTACACGGTGCAGGAATCCACAGTGGCAACCGCCATTCTTATTCAATACACGGCTCCCGTACTCGTCATGGTCTATTCGGTTTTCTTCAGTAAGGAAGAAGGGCTGAACTTTGCCAAAATGGCATCGCTGGGACTTGCCTTCTTCGGCTGTTATCTTGCTGTGAGTAGTGCTTCCTCCACTGCGGTCCGGCTTTCGGGATGGGCATTGTTGACCGGAATCCTGTCCTCACTCTGCTTCGCATTTCTGCTCATCGCCAGCAAGAGAATCCTGAGACGATATTCCACGTGGACAATGCTCATCTACGCTTTCGGGTTTGCGGCGCTTTTTTGGCTTGTCGTCAACCCTCCATGGTTGATTGTTGAGAAAGACTACACGCCGGGAGATTGGGGTGTGTTGTTCTTCTTCGCAATTATTTCGATCCTTATCCCGCATTCTTTGTTCACGGCCAGCTTGAGGCATCTCGAGGCGTCGACGGCGGGGATTGCGAGCACCATGGAACCCGTTATCGCGATCTTGATCGCTTATTTTGCGCTCGGGGAGCCGCTCGGTGTCATTCAGATGGCCGGGGGCGTGGCGGTTGTCCTGGCAATCGTATTACTTCAGGTCAAGCCTGAGCGTTTTCTGAGGCTGTTAGGAGCGAGGCGTGAGGTCTGAGCGAAGGCTCGGAAAAATAGAACGAGTGCTTCGGTGGCGGCAACCCGACCTCACCGTCGTCATGGAGAACATACATGATCCCCACAACGTGAGCGCAATGCTGAGAACCTGCGACGCCGTGGGAGCCATGGAAGTTCAATTGGTGTACACGGACGAAGAATTTCCCGATATCGGGAAGAAAAGTTCGGCCAGTGCAAAAAAATGGGTGGAGAGGAAGCGGTATAAAAACATTGCAGAATGTTATACGAAACTCAGAAAAGACGGGTTCATAGTTTATGCAACAAGGATTGGCGCAGAATCGAAAACTCCGTACCAACTTGACCTCACACAGAAGGTTGCATTGGTGTTCGGGAATGAGCATCGCGGTGTGTCGGATGAAGCGGCACAACTTGCGGACGGGCTTGTGCAAATACCGATGTTCGGTATGATCGAAAGTCTCAATGTGTCCGTCGCATGCGCAGTTCTTCTCTACGAAGCGGTCCGCCAGAGAAAGGACGCCGGAAAATATGATTCTTCCTCACTTTCTGATACAGTCCTGGAAAAACTTGTGAAAAGCTGGGCCTTGGAGAAATAAATGCCGGGTTCGCCCCGCATATCGGAGTTCCTTCTAGAACTGGAACAGTACTCAAAGAGGAAGCTTGAATTTCCTGCCGAACTTGCAAGCTTGATTGAAGCTGCATCGCCGGGACGGATGGCGCTATTCAACGACGCGATGTTCCACGCGAAGTTTGTCGTGAAATCTCAAGAGGTCATGAAAAGAATTGGCCCCACGGGTGAGGGATATGACAAGCTTTCGACGGAATTCTCGGCCAGTGTGGAAAAAGCCTCCGCACTTCTCAAAACGCTGGTGAAGGAAGCGCCGGATGAAG
>JANOGR010000261.1:0-1853 GCA_031406095.1 Ignavibacteriales bacterium | reverse complement strand
GGGATTCTCTTTCTTGGCACCGTTTGGTCTGTGTTGGATGAGGTAAGAACCCGCCGTCCCTGGAAAGAATACCAGGCCGGCTATTATGAGCTGGCCTCTTCAAGGCTTGATTCATTGCACCAATTGGCGTTGCAGGAAATCGATTCAGTGCAGGTTGTTGAACTTCGCAGCACTCTTGACTCGGCACTTGCGGCTCTTCAATCTGCTGAATACCAGGCGGCACTTCCCGAGAAAAGGGAGCTCAGTAAGGACCTCGACATCGCGATTCGGGAATGGCGATTCGCAAGGAGTCGATCCGACGCAGCGTATTACCAGTACCAAAAGGCAAAACTTGAGGGAAGGGATGCGACGTCGGCGAAAAAAGAAGTCGATGAACATGAGGCCAGTGTGGCGAAGTTTTTTCAGGAAAAAACAGAACTGGAAAGCAGGATTTCGACTCTCGATGTTGTGATCAACAAATACAAAGATGTTGTCACAAAGGCACAGGTTGAATTACACTCAATGTTTGCAAAATCAGAAGGTCTTAAAACGAAATCGCAAACAACACTCTCGTCTCCGATTGTGATTCATCAGGTAATGATGAACGATTATGAATTGACGCCTTTCCAGGAAATCAAAGCGCGCATCGATCGTTGCCAGACTTGCCATACGGGATGGAGAGACGACCTGATGGAAGAGGCTCCACAACCTTACCGAAAACATCCGGCACCGGAGCTTCTTGCGAAGCATAATCCTGAATCGTTCGGATGCACACCGTGTCACAGAGGCCAGGGACCTGCACTCACGCCCGGTTTTGCGCATGGGGATGCAGACCCCCACTGGGAAACCCCCATCCTCCGTGGTGTCGACGTGTATGCAACGTGTAATGCCTGCCATTCCAGCGAATCCGTCCTGAAACATGCAAAACCTCTTGTGAAAGCAAAACAGATTGTCGTGGAGTCGGGATGCTATGGCTGCCACGAAATCAAGGGCATGGGGGAACTTCCGAAAATAGGCCCGCCCCTCAACTCGCTCACGTCAAAGGCGCAACCCGAGTGGATTTTCAGGTGGGTACGGAATCCAAAAGAGTACAACCCAACGACAAGGATGCCGAACTTCAAATTTTCCGATGAGCAGGCAGAGGCCATCACGGCCTACCTCGTGAACATTGGGAGGCAATCGAGTTTTCAATTGGAGCGTGGAAGAGGGTCCTATACGGGCGGAAGTTCATCACAGGGTAAATTGCTTTTTGAAAGCGTGGGCTGTCAGGCTTGCCACACCGCAGGGGAGGTCGCCACCGTGCGCGAAGCTCGTGGAACCACCTATGACATTGCACCGGAGTTAACACGGGTCGCCGGCAAGGTGAGCCCCGACTGGATGTTCGACTGGGTGAAAAACCCGCGCCACTACAATGCTGAAACCCGCATGCCAAGCTTGCGGCTGACGGATCTCGAAGCGCGAAATATCGTTGCTTATTTGATGACTCTCAGGGATAGCCGGAAGCTTGACCAGCCGAAACTGGACCTTACGAATGCACAGAAAATCGCAACGGGCGACAAGCTCATTCGAGAGTATGGTTGCGCCGGCTGCCATGCGATCAAGGGAATGGAGAATGAGGGCAAAGTAAGCGTTGAGCTTTCTGATTTCGGCCGCAAGAAGTACGAGCAGATGGATTTCGGGAACACGCACGAACTGGCCGAACATGATACCGTTGACTACAGGGAGAACCCCGATGGCACCGTTTCTGTGAATCACTCGTGGCAGGGGTGGGTATACGGGAAGTTCAAAAACTCGAGGCTCTACCAAACCGAGCGGATTGCGCAGAAAATGCCTGTGTTTTCGTTCAACGATGAAGAAATTCGGCTCATTCGAAT
>JANOGR010000260.1:0-2838 GCA_031406095.1 Ignavibacteriales bacterium | reverse complement strand
CCCAGCGCGCCCTCTTCCATCGAGGAGCGGACGATCGCCCGCATGTCGTCCAGTTCCTTGGGCGTGGGCCGACGATCCTGATAGCCCAGCACGTTAATGCGGACGGTCGTCGCGCCGAGAAACGAAGCGACATTGCACGACACCCCGCGCGTTTCCAGATGCGTCAGGTACTCCCCCAGGGTCGTCCAGGGCACCTCGTAGGGAATGTCTCCCTGGCGTTCGAGCATGTCCTGCTTCTCCGCCGGCAGATCGGTGATGACGCGATGCAGGAAGAGCGCGGTTTCGTCGAGCAACCGCTCGGGGGATTGCACGTCAACGTTCTTTTGTTTCGCGAGCGCATCCAGCGTAAGCTGCCGCTGCACAACCTCATCGTTTCCGCCGAGGTCGCAATAGTGCACGCCGGTTTGGATGGCAGCCTTTGAAAGAGCGTAGTTGAACCTGTACGAAACGGCCCCGAAAGCGCAATCGTGGCCTTCCATCAGGGCGACAACGTCATCGAAGAGGTTGACATCGAGCAAAACCGGCCGGATCAGTTTCGACTTGATCCTGGATGCGACGGACTCGGCTCGTTTCAAATCCTGGTCAGCCAACGTTATGGCCTCGACGCTTTTGGAACGGGCCAGGTCATAGGCAAGGGCGCTGCCCATCAAGCCGGAACCTATAATGAGGAACTTCATGTTAATTCAGGTCGTGGATTATTGGAAGAATGGATTATTGGAGAGGTTTCTTTCATTTTCGGATTTCACCGGTTTCCATGCTCCAGAAGAGGAGGTCGAGTTCGTCCACTGGAATGTTCACACTTTGAGCAAAGGCGGCAAACTTTTTTTCGATACTGAGATATTTCTTGCGAGACAACGATGAAGGAACGGACCGAATGACCTCAAACCGTTTCAAGTTACGAAGAATGTGGCGGTCGAGGATTGCGAGTCCGCCGTTCTTTCCGATGTTTCTCAGAAAATGGGTTGCTTCCTTGAATCCAAGGCCTTTCACATTTGCCACAAGCCAGTTTCTTGCATCTACGGGTGATAACCCGTTTGTCAGAGCCTTCAAGATGGAAGGGAATTCCTCTTTGGCCTTGATAAGATGCCTCGCTTTTGTCCTGTGAAATCGGATGTAGTGTTCCCTGGTTCGAAGAATGTCTTCAGGGTTGAAATCGGATTCGGCAAAACGTTGCTGCCGCAGTGCGAACACTGTCTTTTCTGCATGTTCTGCGCTGGATTGCGGCGTCATCAGGCAATACACGAGTTCGTAAAAGTATGCGGAGATGGGCACTCTTGAAAAATCCTGCAAACGAGACCTGATTGCCACTTTGCGCTTTTTGTACAGGTCCAACAACTTGTGCAACTCGTTTGTGTTCTTCATGCCGGTAAAGAGACGGAGCGATTCTTTGTCAGCTCGATCAGGCCTTCCTTGTGTAGTTTTTTCAAGAGAACAAAGAGCCATGCCTCATCCTTTTTCCGGTAAGCAGTCTTGACGGCATGTCCAATTCTCAATGCTGACATCGAGCGACCTGAGTTCCTTAGCGCTTCAATGATTCTTCCCCGATAGATTCGATTTGGTAGGCCGTCATGCTTCGACTCGGCGGTTAAAGAACCGTTTTTCGTTCGATTGCGTACTGGGAAAGCGCTCGGGCAGAGACGTTCGATCGGACAATGCTCACATTTTGGAACCGAAGAAGTGCATACGAGGGCACCAAATTCCATGAGCGCCTGATTCCAATTATACGCGCTGCGCTTCGGCAATGCCAAGAGCGCTGTTTCCCATTCGCCTTTTTTTCTGAGTGTCTTTGGAAACAATCGTTGAAGAACCCGCCGAACATTCGTGTCGACGACAGGAACAGACTGGCCGAAAGCAAAGCAGGCCAACGCGTGCGCCGTGTAGCGCCCGATGCCCGGTAAAGAAACGAGTTCAGCTACTGTGCTGGGCAAACGTCCGCTGTGTTCCTCCATGACCTCACTCGCCATTTGCTGTAACCGAACCGCTCTATTATTATAACCCATGCCGCGCCAGGCGACAATCACGTCAGAAGCGCGGGCTTTTGCGAGGGAGCGGAAGCCCGGAAACTTCTTTAAGAAAGCGGGATACTTCTGAAGAACACGGCTCACTTGAGTTTGCTGCAACATGACTTCCGAAAGCAGGATTCTGTAAGGGCTATTTGTTTTTCTCCAGGGCAACTCGCGCCGGTTTCGGGAATACCAGCGCAGCACTGTTTTCTGAATTCTTTTCATATGGATCATTGAGAGATCCCCGCGATCTGTGCCACGATAGATCTATTTCCTTCCAGATTATCCAACTTTGTCAATTCGTGAGGAGTTACCCATCGAATTTGTTCGAACACATTGTTCCGTGGTTCGCCCTGGAAGTCTGTTACAAAGCAATAATGGACCTCAAACCTGCCGCCGTCATTATAGTCTGCAGATTGGATTTCCACTCTGCCGATAGAGCCGACCTTCACGGAGAGCTCTTCCTGCAGCTCCCGCTTCAGACAATTCTCAATCGATTCGTTCAGCTCGACCTTGCCGCCGGGGAATTCCCACTTGAGCTCATAACGTGTTCCTTTTTTACGCTGGCAGACGAGTATTTTTCCATTCTGCTGAAGGATGCCGACCGTGACACGAGTCATAGATGAGGAAAATGTAGCAAACATTTGGTTTTGTTGAAAACGGAAAACTGCTATATTGAAAGGCAAAAGAAATCTGCCATATGGGGAGAATCCGTTTGAAGAAAAGATCTTTACTCGTAGTTGCCTTCTCAGCTGCCCTGTTTGTTTCATCATTTGGCCAAATCGCCAACCATGTGGTGATTAGCGAGGTGTTTTACTTAGAACCGACAACAAGC
>JANOGR010000219.1:0-1892 GCA_031406095.1 Ignavibacteriales bacterium | reverse complement strand
CGACTTCCTGCTGAAGGATTTTCGTGACCTAGCCGACAATGGGAACGGTGGAACTCTTGTTCTTAACCAGCCCATAAGCGATGTCGTCGACCTCTCGGATATCCCGGGAATCAAAGTAGACAAACATTCGACGGGCGGCGTGGGTGATAAAGTCTCGCTCATCCTTGCGCCCATGGTCGCGGCGTGCGGCGTTCCTGTTCCCATGATTTCAGGCCATGGACTCGGCCATACCGGCGGCACACTCGATAAACTGGAATCCATTCCCGGTTTCCGGACCAACCTGTCCATCGGCGAGTATAAAGATGTCATCCGGCGCCTGGGCCTCGTTATGATCGGCCAGACCAAGGAAATTGCGCCCGCCGACAAGAAAATGTACGCTTTGCGCGATGTGACGGCAACTGTCGAGTGCATTCCCCTCATCGCTGGAAGCATCATGAGCAAGAAACTGGCCGAAGGCATTGATGCGCTCGTCCTCGACGTGAAAACGGGCCGGGGAGCCTTCATGCAAACACACGAACGTTCGCTCGAGCTCGCGAAGACGCTGGTGAGAATCGGAAACGGGTTCGGCAAAGAAACAATCGCTTTCATCACCGACATGAATCAGCCTCTCGGAGTCGCAATCGGCAACTGGCTGGAGGTCGTTGAATCGGTCGAATGTCTGAAGGGAAAACGCGGGAAGCTGGATTTGTCCGGCGACCTCATGGAGCTGACATTGGTGTTGGCCGGTGAAATGATTTACCTTGGGAAGAAGGCTCCGTCGATTCAAGAGGGAATCGCTCTTTGCAAACAGACAATCGAGGACGGAACTGCGTTCAAGAAATTCTCAGAGCTGGTGGAAATCCAGGGTGGCGATGTTTCTTTCATCGAGAATTTGGAAAAATACCCCGTTTCCGGTTTCTCGCTGGAGGTCAAGGCTTCCGATCGTGGTTACATTGGAGAAATCGATTCGCTCGAGCTCGGTCTGGCAAGCATCACGCTGGGGGCTGGAAGGCAGAGAATCGACGAGTCGATCGACCCGAAAGCGGGCATCATCCTGAAAAAGAAAATCGGCGATTCTGTGGATACAGGTGATACGATTGCAACATTATATACAGAACGCGAGGAGATCCTTGCTCAAGCTCGTGACCGGGTCTCAAAGGCTTTCAAGGTCGTTCAAACGAAACGACCACGCCAGCCGTTGATTCTTGACGTTGTAGACAAGAATGGTGTGAGAAAATGGTAGAAGGATGACCTTCCGAAGGATATTGCAGATGGAGCCCATCGCATTGAATGGCCTTGTGATGGACTCCATCGAACATGCACTCCTTCGGAAGGTTTTCTCGCAAAGAGGAGTTTCCCTTGCCTTGGGTGTGAAAACTTGTTATCATTTCAACCCGTTTCGGCGGGGCTGAACTCCGCGACGGATCGTCATCAAACAAAGGAGGGCGTATGAAGTCCATGGGAGGTATTGTGAGCGGCAGGCCTTTGTATTCCATCGCGCGTTCGATGACTGTTGCCGAGGCCGCTGTGTACATGGCCGAGAAGAACATTGGAGCTGTTCCTGTTGTGGAAGGTGAGCGACTTGTGGGGGTTTTCTCGGAGCGCGACATCGTGAAAAAAGTTGTCTCCAAGAACCTTGACCCGAAAACGACAACCATAAGCGATGTGATGACCTCAAAACTCGTCATTGCATCGGCGGACGAGAGTTTCGAATCCTGTCTTCAGAAAATGCAAAAGGCCCATTGCCGCCACCTGCCGATCGTCTCGGGCGACCAGCTCATCGGATTTGTTTCATTGCGCGACCTGCTGATGATAGACATCGACGAAAAGGAACGCAACCTCGAATACTTGCAGAGCTACATTTACATGGTCCCGCCCGGAGCAACCAAGAAATACCAGGGATAAACTACTCG
>JANOGR010000194.1:0-3392 GCA_031406095.1 Ignavibacteriales bacterium | reverse complement strand
ATGACAGCGGACTTTGAACCCGAGGCTCAACAAGTGTTCAGCCGTATGACTTCCGACAAATCCGGTTCCGCCGGTGACGAGTGCTGTGGTGATGAGAACTCCTGCGAATGATTCCGAGTTACGTTGACTTTATTGGCTTATTAAAGTATATTCAAAAAAGTTTTCTGTTGCAAAAAGCCTAGATTTCTCCATTCCACTTCTTGAGGAGCCTCCCCGTTGGATTTATTCGAAAAGTGTAGTGCGTTCACGCGTGCGGATGAGACCAAGGCTGCCGGCCTGTATCCTTACTTCCATGCGATCTCCGAAAACGAGGGCCCCGTTGTCCACATTGAAGGTCGAAAAGTCATCATGGCGGGGTCGAACAACTACCTCGGGCTGACGGCGCACCCAAAAGTCAAGGAAGCGGCGCTGAAGGCGGTTGAAAAGTACGGAACCGGCTGCTCAGGCTCACGGTATCTGACAGGCACGCTCGACCTGCATGTTGAACTCGAAGCACGTCTCGCGAAATTCTTTGGAAAAGAAGACTGTCTTTTGTACAGCACGGGTTACCAGACTGCTCAAGGCATCATTCCTGTACTCGTCCAACGCGGCGAATTTGTCGTTTCCGACAAGGATAACCATGCATGCATCGTTGCAGGCAACCTCATGGCGGCTGGAGCGGCATCCTACATCGCTGACGGCGATCAGGGCGTCGTGCGATACAAGCACAACGACATGAAGCACCTGGAAGTCGTGATTTCAAAGCTGCCTCTGTCGTCGCCCAAGCTCATTGTTTCTGACGGTGTGTTCAGCACGTCCGGCGAAATCGTGGATTTGCCGAATATGGTCAAAGTCGCACGGAAGTATAACGCCCGCATACTTGTTGACGATGCTCATGCCGTGGGCGTCATTGGAAAGGGCGGAAGGGGTACGGCCAGCCATTACGGGCTCGAAAAAGAAACAGATATGACCATGGGGACATTTAGCAAGACGTTTGCTTCATTGGGCGGCTTCGTGGTCGGGTCGAGGTCTGTGGTCAATTACCTGAAGCATTTTGCCACTGCGCTCATTTTCAGCGCAAGTCCGACGCCCGCCTCGGTGGCCTCCGCACTCGCTGCCCTGGACATCCTTGAAAAAGAGCCGGAACGCATCGACAAGCTCATGAAGAACGCACGTAAGATGCGGGAAGGCTTTAGAGCGATGGGATTTCGCGTGGGCGATCATGAGTCTGCCATTGTACCGGTCATTATCGGAGACACGGAAAAAGTGTTGGTCATGTGGAAGCACCTGTTCGAAGCGGGAGTGTTTGTGAACGCGTTCATCCGGCCCGGCGTTCCCCCCGGCATGGAAATGCTCCGCACCAGCTACATGGCAACTCATGAAGACGTGCACCTGAATAAGATTCTGGACGTTTTCAAGTCTGTGGGCAAGAAACTCGGCGTTATCAATTGACATGATTCTTTTTCCGGTCCTCTTTTGGGATGTTTGCAGAAGCCGCGACGCTCTTGGTGTCGCGGCTTTTTCGTTTTCAAGGCGTGTCAGCCTATGAGCGATGTGCAAATACGGCCTGTTCTCACGTCAGGCGACAGGGAAAAATTCATCAAGTTTCTCTGGAAGATTTATGAAGGAAATGAGCACTGGGTGCCGCCCCTGCTCATGGACCGCAGGAAACTCATGGACAAAAAGAAGAACCCTTTCTACAGCCATGCGGAAGCTGAGTTTTACATCGCCGAACGTAAAGGAGAAATGGTTGGCAGGATCGCCGGCATCGTCAACCATAACCACAACAAGGAGCACGGGGATAAAGTCGCCTTTTTCGGTTTTTTTGAGTCCATCAATGATCAAACCGTTGCCGATGCCCTCTTCGATACGGCAAAGAAGTTTGTCCGCGAACGGGGTATGGATACGCTGAGAGGCCCCATGAGCCCGTCGGTGAATGATGAAATAGGATTATTGGTGGAAGGATTTCAATACAGCCCGGTCATTCTTATGCCATACAATCCGCCCTACTATGCGGATTTGGTTGAGCGACACGGCTTCAAAAAAGCGATGGACCTTTACGCGTACAAACTAAGTCAGGAGACGTTTTTCTCGGAGAGAATTGTTCGCGCTCATGATATCGTAATGCGCCGCCACAACCTGACATTCAGGTCGCTCGATATGAAACGGTTCAAGGAAGAAGTGGGACGCATCAAAGACATCTTCAATCGTGCCTGGCAAAAAAACTGGGGTGCCGTTCCTATGACGGAAGCGGAAATCGATGCCCTTGCTTCCGACCTGAAACCGATTGTGGTTCCGGAACTTGTTGTCTTTGCCGAATCGAAGGGCAAGACGATCGGTTTTGCCCTCGGGTTGCCGGATATCAACGTCGCGCTGAAATACAACCGCAGCGGCGGATTGCTGATGGGTTTGTATCACCTGATGACAAAAAAGAAAAAAATCAAGCTGGCGAGGATCATCGTTCTGGGGGTCCTTGCGGAATACATCAATACGGGTGCTGCGGGGGCGCTTTTTTATGAAAGTGCCGCGCGAGCGAAGACCGTGGGCTTCACGCACGGCGAGGCGGGGTGGGTGCTGGAGAATAATGTCCAAATGAACCGTGCAGCGGAGGCGATGAGCGGGCAGTTGCATAAGAAGTACCGGTTGTATGATCTTGCGATCTAGCAGGGTGTTGAAAAACCGATTTCGACGTGGCGTCAGGAGTTCCCTCCTGATGCTAACAGGCAGAATCTTCTCAAAATCGAACGATGAATTGTCAGGAGGAAAGTCCTGACACCACAATGGAACCCTTTTTCAACAACTTGCTAGAGGCTGAGGACGAAGTGCGGAGGCGCCCGCCGTTTCATTGGAAGTTCTGAGATTCACCTAATAAGACATCAAACAGAAAGGCTTCTCATGCCTGTCAAAAAAGTAGAAAAAATATGGATGAATGGACAACTCGTAAACTGGGACGATGCAAAGATCCACATTCTCTCACACGTGGTTCATTACGGTTCAAGCTGGTTCGAGGGAATCCGATGCTACAACACGGCGAAAGGTTCCGCCATTCTTCGCCTGGATGCCCACCTGCGCCGCCTGTATGATTCATGCAAGATTTATCGGGCGGAAATCCCCTACAACAAGCAGCAGCTGGAGCAGGCCATCAAAGAAACCATTCATGCAAATAAGATGAAAGCTTGTTACATTAGGCCGATCGTCTATCGCGGGTACGGCGAAGTCGGAGTGAATCCGACGGGGTGTCCCATCGATGTGACCATTGCGGTGTGGGAGTGGGGCGCCTACCTCGGTAAAGAGGCGCTCGAAAAAGGCATCGATGTATGTGTGTCGTCCTGGCACCGGCCCGCCCCCAACACGTTTCCGACGATTGCAAAGGCGGGCGGGAATTACCTGAACTCTCAGCTGATCAAGCTTGA
>JANOGR010000083.1:0-3820 GCA_031406095.1 Ignavibacteriales bacterium | reverse complement strand
AGTGCAAGCATCGGGACTTTCTCCGCGCCGACCTTTGGACTTTCGTGGGGTAACTCTGACGCACAGGTCCGCTATTCATTCGAAGGAGGTTATCATCGAACGGAAGGTTTTGCTCCGAACACAGATCGATCAGAGGGTTCTGTCGGGGCTGCCGGGGGTTTTACGTCCCGCTCATCAGTGGCGCTTTTGGACCGGGCTGCGGTGGGGGCGGAAGTCGGCTACGCGAATAAATCATACAAATGGTACGGCTCGGCTACACCTTCGAACACTCGAGACCATTCTCAATTTGCTTTTCTGACTTCGCTTTCATCGTCCCAGGATCTGAGTTCTCCTTACGATGCACAATTGAGGTTTGAACAGAACACGGTCACTGATACTTCGAGCCGTGCGGCAGAAAACCGAATGGATTTCGGCCTGAGAGTTTTTTTTCCCGTCTCAACTGTTTCATTGAAACTCGACGTGAAAGCATCCGTTGCCTCACTGAGCGGAGCCTCATCGTCGTCTCTTTCATTCATGGAATTTGGAGCCGGGATTGATCAAATTCAGTGGAATGAGTTTACCCTGGAAGGCTCCATCCGCCTGTATTCCGCACAAGGAATGGAAGGACAGAGTCTCTCCAAAGCTTATCCGGTTCTTCATCTTGGCTACCGGATCGGCGAAGAACATCGAATTTTCGCTTACTACAATCCCCGGGTCGAATTCAGGGCTTTTGGCTCTGAAATAACGCGAAATCCGTATCTGTCCGCGGCCTCCGTTGTTCGACACACCGACATTCGATTTGCAAGCGGGGCGGGATGGGAGTCGCACTGGTCGCAATCGCTCCACACGAGGCTGAAAACAGAGTTTCAATCGGCATACGATGAGCCTCTCTACGCAGATTCTTCGGGGGTTGGCATATGGAACCTTGCCTACGGCGGAAAGAGCTCCCGGTTCACTTTCAAGGCGGAATTGTTTGCAAACTTGTCGCCAATTGATTATTTTGGGTCAACGCTGACGATCAACTCGACGAACAACTCGGCAACGCAGCAAGCCCTCCCGTATGTTCCCGAAGTGGAGGGCTCGTTTGTATACAACCGGGCTCTCAGTTCCGACCTGACGTTGTCTGCGGGGTTGTCGTTTTTTCACACACGAGTGGACAACGCTTTCAACGGAAGGGATCTTGCCGGATCGCTGATACTCGACGCCGGCGCTGAATACCGAATTCAAAGTCAGCTGAAAGTTTTTCTGGAGATACATAATCTGACGAGTCAGAGATACGAACTGTGGAAGGGGTATCAGGCTATGCCTTTTACCGTGGCGCTGGGAGTTCAAGTTCTTTGGTGAATCTATCACTCATACACTAACCCCACATACGAGGAGGGAATATCGATGCCCGATTTAAACCTGATGGATGAGGGCGGGTTCGAAGAATCGCAAACGCCTGCAGCCGCTCCCGCACCGAGAAGATCTGGCGGCGGCGGAGGCGGAATGATGAAAATCATTTTGATCGTTGTCGCAGTCGCAGTTGTTCTGGGAGGCCTGTGGTTTGTCAACAGCAAGGGCTGGGTGAAAATCCCTTTCTTGAAAAAGAAAGAGCCCGTCGTCGCACAGATCACGGAGGAGGAGTATCCCGAGCAAACCACGGAACAAATGCCCATGGATACGGCCGACGTTTCGTTGCTCGAGACAACACCCGTGGAAGAAACGAAGAGTGCGACACAGCCTGATATGAAAACAGAACAGCCGAAAGAGATGGCTGCCATGACATCCCCCAAGCTGACGGACATGAGCGGCAAATATACGATTCAGGTCTTCGCCTTACACGACAAAAAGAATGCGGAAGAAATTGTTTCCCGTCTCAACGATGGAGGGTATCCTGCGTACCTCGATGAGGCACAGATGAAGGATGCGATGTGGTATACCGTTCGGATCGGGAAATACACATCGCGCACGGATGCGAAAAAGGCAGTTGAGACATTTGCCCTCGAATTGCGCTCAAGCTATTTTATTGATCGTGTAAGGAGCAACTAGGAAGGCATCCTGTTTCTTCGGGAAAGGAAGGAAGGCACATGGCGTTTGTTCCTGCCAGTAACCTCAGGCATCCATACGGCGCGAGGGAGCTGAAGCAAGTCTATCAAAAGAACCTCACGGCTGGCCTGTGTATTTCTGTTTTCTTCCAGCTGGCAATGGTTCTCGTCATGTGGAACCTTGTGGAAAGTCCTGGAGAGAACGTACGTGCCAGCACCGTCAGAATCTTCAAGTACGAGGAAGTAAAGCTGCCCGATGCGATGAATGATGCGTCGTTTGGCCTTTCGTTTCACCCTGTTTTGCCCGCGATTCACGAAGTCCCTGCCATCGTACGACAAGTTCCAACCCGACCCACAACATCAGCAAAGCGTCCAATTGTCGCGCCCCAAAAACGCAGTGGGATTGGCCTCTTCGACCTTGAGCCGAATGCCGGAGAGAAGATTCAGGCGGCCGAGGAGAAGAGGTTCAGCGAGGTTCCAGGAAACGCCGACGTTCCCGACGAGCGAACGGGATTCCCCGGCGGCGGAAACGGTTCAGGAAATCCTCGAGTGCGTGGAGGGACACCCCTTGCCTCTCTTTCTGGCGACTCGCCGGATGGTTTTGACCGGTCGGGCGTGGGAAGCTCAAGAAAAATCTCGGTCGGGGAGGGCGGAGTTGGGGAAATCGTTGATTCTGAGTCCGGAGATGGTGTAGGGTTTTCCGTGAGGTGGGCTCAGGGAAGGCCGCGACGAAAAGTTTCCGGATCCCTGCCGACATATCCGGCCGGGGTTAACGTAGAATCATCGATTGTGTTGCTGGCGACGGTTGAGCCGGAAGGAAGTATCAGATCCGTTCAGCCCGCGCGGAAAGGCGAACGCCGTCTTGAGGAGGCTGCCATGAAGGAGGTGGCCTTTTGGCGATTTGAACCGCTCCCGAATTCCGTTCCCCAGTTGACCCAAACCTGCCAGATTACATTTCTGTTCAGGCTGCAGTAGACTTCCCGCCTCCAGACCTTTTTTCTGTCCTCAAACTAGAAGTAGTAAAAGACTGTTTCACAGGCGGTGACCAGGAGAAGGACTATCGCGTCGCGATTCAATTCTCTTTTTGCGATCCCTGAGAGGTCCGACTCATCAGTAGGCATCTTTCCCAAACACCACCGCGCGCATCGTTTTCAGAATAATCTTGATGTCAAAAACGAGAGACCAGTTTTCGACATAATACACGTCGTATCGCGTTCGTTCCTCAATGGGAGCATTCCCCCGCAATCCGTTGACCTGAGCCCAGCCCGTCATCCCCGTTTTCACCCTGTGTCTATCCAGGTATTTTGGAATTTCTTTGAATTGTTCAACAAACACGGGCCGTTCGGGTCTTGGACCCACGAGGCTCATATCACCTTTGAGGACGTTGAACAGCTGCGGCAATTCGTCCAGACTCCAACGGCGCAAAAACCTCCCCGGCCGCGTGACCCTCGGGTCGTTCTTTTTTGCCCAGGTGGGTCCGGTCTTTTGCTCTGCATCGACTTCCATCGAACGAAACTTCCATACGTGGAACGATTTGCCGTCGATTCCGACCCGTTCCTGTTTGAAGAAAACAGGGCCCCAGGACTCGACTTTCACGAGTGCGGCAATGATCAACAACAAAGGGCTGACAAGGATCAATACCAAACCTGTAAGACAGATGTCAAAAGCTCTTTTGACAATGAGATTCCATGTTGTAAAAGGAACGTTCTTGATTTTGAGAAAAGGAATGCCTTCTAGTTCATGCACGCCAACGCTTGTGGACATGAGCTCCACCATGTCTGGCACCATCATCATCTCGGTGTTCAAGCCTTCAC
>JANOGR010000082.1:0-4743 GCA_031406095.1 Ignavibacteriales bacterium | reverse complement strand
ACTCGAGCTTTTGAATGGCGTTCAGACCGCGAAGCCTGACTGGACAAAATTGAAATTTTCGCAATGCAGTAATTGCCCGTTGGATGATTCCGTGGAATATTGTCCTGTTGCCGTTAATCTGTCGCGCGTCGTGGAAACATTCCGCGATAACAATTCCTTCGAAATGACGACGGTGACAGTCGAGGCTCATCAGAGGACCTACTCAAAGCATGTCCAGCTCCAAAAAGGCATCAGCTCGCTGATCGGAATGATCATGGTGACGAGTAATTGCCCCATTATGGATAACTTGCGGCCGAACGCACGCTTTCATTTGCCGTTCGCCTCATCGATCGAGACTTTCTACAGGACGGTATCGATGTATTTCACCGCACAGTATTTTCTCATGCAAAAGGGCGAGAAGCCCGATTGGGACCTCTCCAAGCTGCTCGATATCTACAAGGCAGTGGGTCATGTGAACAAAGGAATGTCCCAGAGGCTTCGCGATGCCTCCAACAAGGATGCAAACGTCAATGCCGTTGTGATTCTCCACTCATTTGGCGACGGCGTTTCCTACTTCATCGAGGACGGGTTGAGCGAAATCAAGGACATGTTCTCGATATACCTCAGAGAAACCGAGGGAGTCTAGCCGGTTCGTTTCGTTCTCTTCGCAAGGCCCTGCGCTTGAATTGACTTTGGTTTTCACGAAGTATAACTTGCCATCCAAGTGAAGGAGTCTTTCCATGGCAGACACCGTACAAGCTCTTCCCCGTAAAGTTTCTTCCCCCACAGAGTCCAACGGCATTCGGAACGTCCAAAATTTCACCAACGGCAAGTTCGTGGATTCTTCTGCCACGGATTTTTTCCCCGTGATGAACCCTTCCGTGGGCAAACAAATTGCCAAAGTGCCTCTCTCAACGGCGCGGGATGTCGACGAAGCTGTTCGGGCGGCTCAGGCGGCGCTGCCGTCCTGGTCGGCGGCTCCGATCAAGGAACGTGCTCAGGTGTTTTTCCGGTATAAAACGTTGTTAGAAAAATATTCGCAGGATCTTGCAGAGCAGATTCACGAAGAGAACGGCAAGGTCATAGGCGAAGCTGTTGCGGAGGTTGAAAAAAGCATCGAGGTAACGGAATTCGCCTGTTCCATGCCGCAACTTGCCGTCGGCGAAATCCTCGAAGTAAGTAAGGGGGTGGAATGCCGCATCGACCGCAACCCCGTCGGCGTGGTGACATCCATTACTCCGTTTAACTTCCCTTTGATGGTGCCTAATTGGACAATCCCGAATGCTCTTGTTCTCGGGAACACCATGATTCTCAAGCCCTCTCAACTCGTTCCTATCAGCGCGACACGGATCGCGGAATTGCTGAAGGAAGCCGGATTACCAGACGGAGTATTCAACATCGTGCATGGAGCCCAGGAAGCGGTCGAGGCTCTTTGCGACCATCCGGGGATTCAGGCACTCACATTCGTGGGCTCTACAAAAGTTGCAAAAATCGTCTATAAAAGGGCCACGTCTCAGTTTAAGAGGGCCTTGTGCCTCGGAGGAGCGAAGAACCATCTGATTGTGTTGCCCGATGCTCATGAAGCAATGGCAGCTTCGAACATCGCTGCATCCATGTCTGGATGCGCAGGTCAAAGGTGCATGGCAGCCTCAGCGATGGTGGCCGTGGGTCAAGTTGACCACATCATCAAGTTGCTTTGCGAGGAGGCGAGGAAAATTGTTCCGGGCAAGAACCTTGGCGCTGTAATTTCCAAAGAGGCGAAAGAACGCATCGAACGATATATTACCGAAGCCGAACAGCAAGGCGCTAAAGTCCTTGTGGATGGAAGAGGAGCAAAAGTTGAGGGCAAAGAGGACGGGTATTATGTCGGTCCGACGGTCATCGACCATGTCCAGCCCGAAATGAGAATTGCGCAGGAAGAAGTGTTCGGCCCCGTCCTTTCCATCATGCGGGCCAAGACGGTGGACGATGCGATCAAGATTGAGAATGCAAGCCCGTATGGAAACGCTGCTTCCGTGTTTACACAGAGCGGCGGGATGGCGCGGTACATTATGGAAAGGGCGAGCGCCGGGATGATCGGTGTGAACATCGGCGTGCCGGTTCCCCGCGAGCCGTTCTCGTTTGGCGGCTGGAACGATTCGAAATTCGGTGCCGGAGACATTACGGGAAAGAGTTCCATCGAATTTTTCACGAAACTGAAGAAAACAACGACGAAGTGGAATCCTGAATCCAAAGTCAACTGGATGAGTTGACGGAAACCAGGGCTCCGAAAAGGCATTCACTCAGAAATGGTTCTGAGTTCGAAAGGCATCAAAAAAAGAGAAAACCCCGACACGCCGGTCGGGGTTTTTCATTTCTGACGTTTTGTAGTTATTTCAACTCTCTGGAAGCAGGGAAACCGAGAGTTTCTTCTCGAGGCGCAATACGATTGTGTTCACAGCTTCGTATTTCCTGCCCGCCTTATTGTGACCTCAGAAGGCAGGCGGGCGTGACTCGGATTTGTCCTTCTTTTCTAGTTCTTCCATTCCAGGATACCAGCCGCATCGACGTTTCCATTCCTCCTTGAATTTCTCCCGTTCTTCGGGCGCCATCGCGGCGAGTTTTTCCTCGAAGCGTTTTCTCCAACGGTCATGCCGCCAGCCGTTGGCGTAGCGCCATCTTCCCCACCCCCGCAACAGGATGTGCGACAGGGCGAGCAGTCCGACCGCCTGCCAGAATGTGATCGCCGGTCCTTTGAATAACTCCGGAACGAGCCAATTCCACAGTTCCATCACCGCAAAACCGAGCAGCAATCCTCCCAGGACAAGCATCACGAGCACTTTTCCGATTTTCCACAGCCACCATGGTTTCATATCTTTCTCCTATGAGTTTTGAAATTCATCGTATAGTTCCCGCAATCGCCCCCGCAGAAACAGAACCGCATAGCGTTTCCGCGACAAAAGCGTGTTGATCGACTCACCGGACATCTCCGCCATTTCCTTGAAGCTCTTGCCTTCCAGTTCATGCATCACGAACACCTCGCGCTGCTCTTCGGGCAATTCGTCAAGCGCGTCGGCCAGTTCCGTCCATACCATTGAGCGGAGATAAAGGTCATCCGGATTCTGCCCCGGGTCATAGAGGATGTCTTCCAGGTTGAGCGGTGTTCCAGGGTTTTTTTCATCGGATGGAAGCGATTGCGTTTTCTTTTTTCTATACCAATCGATAATTTTGTTTCGTGCAACCGTAAAAAGCCAGGAAGTCAGCTTCTCAATCGGTTCGGTGACACTGTAACTGGCCACAAGTTGATAAAAAACATCCTGCAGGATGTCCTCGGCATCTTCTTCCGTCCGGACTCGACGCCGGATGAAATCAAACAGCCGTTTGCGCTCGGTCTGGACGGCCCTTTCAATGGATACTGTGCGAGCGCCGGTTGTCAGTGTGGCTTCCAGCAAATGAATTCTTTTAGGATGAAGACGATCTGGTGGCGATGATATTGTAGGAGGTCAACTTGCAGTTCCAGGGCGCAGAACCGGCGGAATTACCACAATCCCAAAATCTTCCACCAGGCGAGGCCGAAAACAAGCCATACGACGATGTTGATAAATGCGGCATAGAGACCAATTTTCCACCATGTTCCCTGGCTGACATATCCCGCCCCGAAGTAAATCGGACCCGGCGTTGTACCATAGTGTGTGAGACCGGCATCAAGGTTTGAAAAATAGGCCAATGCAGCAACGGCGACAAAGGGCGGCGCGCCTGCCGCGAGGATGACAACGAGAAACGGAGTGTACATCGCGGACACGTGTGCGGTGATACTTGCAAATCCATAGTGCGCGAAGAAATACACGAGAAGAAGAATGCCAAGAGCCCACCACCAGGTCCATCCGAGAGTCACACTCGCGGCCTGGTCGGCGAACCACTTCATGATCCCCGTTTTCCCCAGGGCCTCAGCCAATCCCACCAGTCCGCCATACCAGACAAAAACGCCCCATGCCGCTTTCTCCGTCACTGCGTCCTCCCATTCCAGGACACCTGTCAACAAGAGCACGCAAATACCGACGAGAGCGACTATTGCATAGTGAACGCCGTGCATCGTGCCGGTCATCCACATGATCGCCACCCCCAAAAAGACCGCGAGCATCAATCGTTCCTTCCCCGACATGGCTCCCATCTGTTTTAATTCTTTTGAGGCAAATTCGGCAGCATCCGGCGTTTTCTTGATTTCAGGGGGGAAGATTCGGTACACCATGAGCGGAACGATCATGAGCGAGACCGCCCCGGGGACCAGCGCTCCGAGCAGCCACAGGCCGTATGTGAGCTCAATGTGGGAGACCTGGCTGGCGAATTTTGCAATGAGCACATTCGAAGCCTGACCAGTTAAGAACATGGCGCAAATGATGACTCCACACTGATAAATGAGCGTCATGAGGAATGCGCCGATTTTTTGAGCTGTTGGACCGGGCCGGGAGTCGTACGCCTCAGAAATGCTTTTTGCGATGGGAAATATGACGCCTCCACTTCGGGCTGCATTGGAAGGAATGACGGAAGCCAGCACGAAATCAGTGGCGACGAGGGCATACCCGAGGCCGAGGGTACGGTGGCCAATCGTTCGAATGAAGAGAAAAGCAATTCTCCTCCCCAGCCCGGTTTTCACCATGCCGCGTGAAATGAAGAACGCTGCCAACACCATCCACACGATGGGGTCGGCGTAGCCTCCAAGGGCTTCAGCAACCGGCAACGCACCTGTGGCCGCGACAGCGGAAACACCGATAAGCACCATCGCAC
>JANOGR010000080.1:0-5320 GCA_031406095.1 Ignavibacteriales bacterium | reverse complement strand
GGTGTTGGGCTGAAATTTCTCCGGGGTTATGGAGTGATGGAAACCGTAAAATACCGTGGGATTCTTGGCGTACAACGGAGCGGCGCAAACCAGTTTCTTGGTTCTGCGGAGTTTAATTTTCTGACGAGACGTTCGGGCATTGAAGCGTTGGACCCTGATCGGAACGAGTCTTTTTCCATTTTTCCCGAACCGGCGGGGACAGGATTCGGGGTTGACCTCGGAATCGCGCTGCAACTGGTGTCGGGTGTGCGCCTTTCGGCGAGCGTCACAGACGTCGGGCGCATCAACTGGAAGCAGAACATCGTGGAGACTTCTGCCGACTATTCACTGAGGTTCACCGATCCCTTTAGCCAGGAAACTCAGGACAGTCTGGAACATGCATTTCGTGGAAACAATGCCCCCGGGGGGGATTTTTCCACAACACTGCCCGCAACTCTTCGTCTCGGTGCGTCGGTTCTCGTTCAGCAGATCCCGGGCTTCGATGTACTGCCGGGTGACATGCTTCTCGCCTTTGATTACAATCAGGGCCTGACAGAATCGATGGGTGGAGTTACGACTCCACGTCTGTCCATAGGCATGGAATACAGGATTATTCCCTTGCTGCCGCTGCGGACGGGGATTTCGTTCTTTGGCGGCGATGTTGTTCGGTGGGGAGCGGGCTTCGGGCTGGATTTTTCCAGCTTCAATCTGGAGCTTGCGACGGAGAACTTTGCAATGTTCTTTTCTCCCAGGAAACTTACAGCGTTTTCATTTTCCCTGGGAATGAGGCTCGGGATCTAACTGTCACAGGATGTACCTGCTCAAATCCCTGTTCTTCACGATGGAGTTCAATTTATCCTGAACGAGTTTCCTCGTGACTTTCAGCGAATCCGATTTCAAGCCGTCCGGAGCGTCGAAGAGTATCTCCTCCAGCAGCGTCGTCATGATCGTGTGCAGCCTGCGTGCGCCGATATTTTCCACCTGTTCGTTCACTTCAAAGGCCGTGCGTGCGATCTCGAAAACGGCTTCTTCTTCGAATTCCACTTTGACTCCATCCGTTTCCAGAAGAGCGGCGTACTGTTTCAGAAGAGCGTTTTGCGGAAGCGTGAGGATTTTGACAAAATCTTCCTGCGTAAGGCTTTTGAGTTCAACCCGGATGGGAAATCGGCCCTGCAGCTCCGGAATGAGGTCTGACGGCTTTGCAACGTTAAAGGCACCGGATGCGATGAAGAGAATGTGGTCGGTTTTCACCATTCCGTGCTTTGTCGTGACGCTCGAC
Source organism: Ignavibacteriales bacterium (assembly GCA_031406095.1). Lineage (GTDB taxonomy): Bacteria > Bacteroidota > Ignavibacteria > UBA10030 > UBA10030 > JANOGR01. The sequence goes on along the minus strand of JANOGR010000080.1, from coordinate 4,062 downwards.
CCCTCGACAATCGGCAGCAAATCCCGCTGAACGCCTTCGCGTGAGACATCGGGGCCGCTAGTTTGAGCCCGGCTGCTGGCAATCTTGTCAATCTCATCGATGAACACAATACCGGAGTTTTCCACACGCATGAGAGCTTCCTTGACGGCTTTCTCCATATCGATGAGTTTCTGTCCTTCTTCGTTCGCGAGAAGAGCCCGCGCCTCCGCAACGGTCAGCTTTCGATGCTTGTTCTTCTTTGGCAGGATGTTGCCAAACATATCCTGGATGTTGATTCCCATTTCCTCAAGACTAATAGGCCCCATCACCTGCATGAGGGGCATTTGCGGGGTAGAGATCTCGACTTCGATCACGCGTTCGTTTAGCGATCCAGAACGAAGTTTTTCACGAAATCGCTGTCTGGTTTTCTCCTGATCTTCCTCTGGTTCCGCGCCGGGCGCTCCAGCCTCGACCGCCTTGTGTCGACGAACCGGCGGCACAAGAATATCCAGGATGCGTTCCTCCGCAAGATCCTGCGCCTTTTCCTGCACTTCGGCTGCTTTCTCCGCCTTCACCATGTTCACGCCGATTTCCGTCAGGTCCCTGATCATCGACTCAACGTCCCTCCCCACATAACCGACTTCGGTGTATTTCGAGGCTTCCACTTTGAGGAAAGGCGCATGGGCGAGTTTGGCGAGGCGTCGGGCAATCTCGGTTTTCCCAACACCCGTCGGACCGATCAGAATGATGTTGTTCGGCATGATCTCCTCGCGAAGGTTCTCGGGCGCGTGCAACCTTCGCCATCGATTCCGCAGGGCGATCGCTACAGATTTCTTGGCATTCTGCTGGCCGATGATGTATTTGTCAAGCTCCCGGACGATCTCGCGGGGTGTCAGCTCGCGCACGGCGTCCGTTTTGGGTTTTGTATTCAGAAAATACTCCTCATCATTTCGTCTTCTGAGTTACAGTTCCTCTATATGAAAATTCTTGTTCGTGTAAATACAGATATCGGCCGATGTATCGAGAGCCTCTCGAACGATGTCTTTGGCGCTCAGTTTGGTATGTTTCACCAGCGTACGTGCGGCGGCGAGGGCGTAACTGCCGCCGGACCCGACTGCAACGATGCCGTCGTCGGGTTCAATGACGTCGCCGGTTCCGGAGATGACCAAAGCGTGCTCCTTGTCCAGAACCGCCAAAAGAGCTTCGAGTTGACGCAAGTACTTGTCTGTGCGCCACAGTTTTGCCAGCTCGACGGACGCCCGCACGAGGTTTCCCTGATACTGTTCCAGTTTTTCCTCAAACCGCTCGAGGAGACTGAACGCATCAGCGGCGCTTCCCGCAAATCCAACCAGCACGGAGTTGTTGAAGAGTTTGCGGATCTTGTTTGAATTTTGTTTCATCACGGTGGTACCCACCGTCACTTGTCCGTCCCCGCCGATGGCAACTTTGTCGTTATGGCGGAGGCCGATGATCGTCGTACTGTGGATGATCTCTGGTTTCATGGTTATGCCCGGATTTTTTTCCTCATTCGTGCAATCGGTACGCTCAATTGCTCACGATACTTCGCAACAGTCCGTCGCGCTATCCGGATTCCGTCCTTCTGGAGAATCTCGGCAATCTTGTCGTCGTTGAGCGGGTTCTGCGGATCCTCAGCGCTGATAATCTCCTTGACGCGCAGCTTGACAGCCTGGTTGGAAACATCCTCTCCGGTGTCAGATTCCAGCCCGGAAGTGAAGAAAAACCTGAGAGCGTTCACGCCGAATTCAGTCTGAACATACTTGCTGTTGACCACGCGGCTGATGGTGGAGATATCAACCCCGACAACTTCCGCAATGTTTTTGTAGATCATGGGCTTGAGGATTTCTCCCTCGTCAAACCACTGACGCTGCCTGTCAACGATCGCATGCATGACTTTCAGCAGAGTTTCTCGTCTTTGATGAATGGAGGCGATGAACCATTTCGCCGCCTCGAATTTCTTCTTGACAAAATCCTTCGTTTCCGAGGAGACCTTTTTGTTTTTCGGTGTGACCAGGTCGCGATAGGCATTGTTGATGCGGAGCGTCGGTATGTTCCGATCATTCAGCGTGATGAGGAAATCGCCTTTGTCTTTCTCCACGATGAAATCGGGCGTCACATAATTTTCCTGCGCCGAGAATTCTCCTTCTCCGGGTTTTGGGTTCAGGCGTTGAATGATTTCCAAAACTTTTTTCAACGTTTCCATGCCGATATGGAGATTACGTCCCAGTTCCCCAAACCGCTTTGCTTTGAAGTCGTCAAAATAGTGTTCCAGGATTCTGAGCCCCAGTTCTTTCAGTGCATGGTCGTAACTCCCGACACGCAGCTGGGCCATGAGGCATTCCTGGAGGGAGCGTGAACCGATTCCCGGGGGTTCGAGAACCTGCAAATGTTTCAAGACTCCCTCTGCACGTTCGAGAGAGATACTCAGGCCGAAACTGAGGTTGAGATCTTGGATGACGAGAGCCAGATCGCGCCTGAGGTAGCCGTCTTCATCAACGTTCCCAATGATTTCCTCGGCAATAAGCGCGTCTGTTTCATCGGAATTCGAAAGCCGGAACTGAGCCATCAGCCGTTCGGACATCGGCACGGTAGAGACCACCGGCGGTTCGTAGCTTTCCTCGTCGTTGTCGGGCCTGTAGGATTCAGGCGATTTATGGCCCTCGACTTCGTCGTTCAGGTAGTCGTCAAGAGTATAGGTATCCTCAGCTTCTTTGGTTTCTTCTTCGGCTTCCGGTTCTGCGGGCTCTTCCTGCTCGAGCGTTTCCTCGGTTTCCTCGGAAGTTTCGAGGACCGGGTTGATCTCAAGCTCGGTCTTGATCCGCAATTCGAGAGCAAGCGTGGGGAGTTGTAGGAGTTTGAGGTACTGGACCTGCTGGGGTGTGAGTCTGAGGCCGAGCCGGAGCTGCTGAGAGAGGTTTATCATGGCTGCACGAGCTTCTCGTTCGCCGTCAAACGGCTTTCACGCCAGGAATCACGAGTCGCAAGAAACTCGCTATACCATTGTTCTCCGTACGCGCGAAGAAGAGCGTCCTTGAGGAAACCGGTAAGCGCGATGTGTTCGAGCCGCCCGCGTTCCAGGGCCGGCTGGCAATCGGCGAGGAATTCATACCGTACAAGTTCCCGCGTACCACGGTCGATGCGAAGAGGGAAAAGATGGCAGGAAATGGGCTTGCGCCAGGAAATCTCACCATTCAAGTACGCCTTTTCGAAAGAACATTTGGCAATTCCGTTTTCGTATGTGACGAAGACACATGCTTGTTTATCGTAGCATGGAGTCGTGTGATCGCCCGTTGTTCCCTCAACAAGGCCCACCTGGTCAATTCTTGCAAGATGGTCTTTGCTGAGGTATTTCCTTACGGCAGGGAAGGAGCGCTCCATTTCTTCGATTTCCGAGTCCAGGAGAGGCGCGCCGCGTCCGCCCGGCATTGTACAGCATGCACCTTTGCAGGCTTGCAGGTCGCAGGCGAAGTTGATGCTTGCGACCGGTTCATCGACGAGGGTCTCTTGAATGAGTATCATGCACTATCAGTATAGCCATTTTTTCAAAAAGAGGAAAGAGATGCCAGAAGGCGGTTTCTCAGGGGATCGAGAGTCTTTGGCTCTCGCCGAATTCTCGTCCAACGGGTGGCTAAAACAAAAAGCTCATTAGAGAAATGTTAACAACGGAATCTCAGGATCGTTACATCTATGTTGAATGACGCCTTCGGACGAAAGGCAAAGAACAGTCATCTCGAACAGTGAAGATCATCTGTGGGATGGATTGTGAGAATGAAGAGGCTCCCAAAACCACGGAGATTTCAGGAGTTTTCCTAGAATACAAATCCCCCGAACTCTCCGGGGGATTCTCACGGTGGGGATGGTTCAGCGAGAAGCTAAGCGACCACCACGAACTTGGCGACAAAAATCCACATCCGAGGAGAATGTTCGAACACAGATGGATTGACATGAAAGTGATAACAAGAGTGCTGTAAGTTATCTTGATTTAGTGAACTAAAGTGTTTTGTTTGAAACTTAAATTCGTAAAGTCGAACTACAAACTCAAGTCTGAGCAGTCATCAAACCATT
>JANOGR010000077.1:0-4703 GCA_031406095.1 Ignavibacteriales bacterium | reverse complement strand
TCGAGCCAACGCCAAAGTAGTGAAGGGCGGACAAATGATGACTCTCGTTTTCTCCAACGGGAACTTCAGGGCCGCTTTCAGCTCGGTGATGAGCTTTTCAGACTCACCGACATCTTTGTTCAGTTTCCAGTTACCAGCGATGACTTTGGGACGCATTGGAGTATTGGAGTTATGGATTTTTGGAAGAATGGATTATTGGCGAATCAGAATTCGAATCCCGCGACGAAAGAGATTGACCGATTCAACATCGGTTCTCCGAATGTCGGTATGGTTATTTCATGCTTCCCGAGGAAGAATCGTGCATCGACAAACAACAAACCTTCTCCAGCACCGATTGCCAGCCCGCCTCCAAAAAGAATACCAAAATCGCTGCGGCTTGTCTGGCCAAAGATGTCCGTCTTCGCTGTTGTAAGGCCGGAGTAAGATTCATCTGATGCCTGAAACATTCTTGACCACATGGGACCGGCCATTGCGTGAATCGAAAAATTGATGGATTCAAGCAGTTTATACCGGTAGTCTAATAGAAGGGACAAGTCAACGTATTCGAGAATGACTCCCCGAGCTCTTGACAATTCACCCCGCTGGCTGTAAGCAATCTCAGGGCGAATTCCGAGTTCGTCATATACATGGACCTTTGCGTACACCCCGGGATTAATTCGAGGCAGGAAGCCTTCTCCAAAGCCCGATTTGAAGGCTGAAAGCCCGACACCGACGAAAGACCCCTTTACGATTCTCAGTTGGGAGTTTGTGGAAAACGATATCACACTCACCAAAATCAGAGTAGCAACGAATCTTTTCATAACTCCTCCTTACGTGGCAAGCTTCTTCCGCAAAACCTCGTTCACCACCTTCGGATTCGCCTTCCCCTTCATCGCCTTCATCGTTTCGCCGACGAAGAACCCGAATAGTTGATTTTTCCCGCCTTGGTATTTCTCAACCTGTTCCTTGTTGCTGGCAAGAATCTCGTCGATCACCTTCTCGATTGCACCGGTATCGCTCACCTGCATAAGTCCTTTTTTCTCGACAATGGTTTTTGGTAGTTCCTTTGAAGTGAGCATTTCTTCAAACACATCCTTGGCAATCTTTCCACTGATAGTTCCGTCAAGAATCAGATTGATCATTTCAGAAAGATGCTTGGGTGGGATTGGAAAATCTGAAACTTCAATGTGTCTGTCCTTGACGACCCTCAGAACGTCCGTCATCGTCCAGTTGCTCGCCAATTTGTAGGTTTCATCGTTCTTCTTCCCGAGGTGATTCACGACTCCTTCGAAATAATCGGCCAGCGACTTTTCTGTTGTCAGCACATCGGCATCGTATCTGGGGAGCTTGAATTCCCGGACGTACCGATCGCGTCGCTCGGTCGGGAACTCGGGAAGCGTTGCTTTCACGGTGTTTATCCAGTCTTGATTCACGACAACGGGAACAAGGTCTGGCTCTGGAAAATATCGATAGTCGTGGGCTTCTTCCTTTGACCTCATCGAGATAGCAATCCCCTGATTCGCGTCCCACAACAACGTCTCCTGTGCTACTTTTCCGCCGTTTTCGATCAGCTCAATTTGTCGGTTGATTTCGTATTCCAGGGCTTTTTCCACAAAACGGAACGAGTTCATGTTTTTGACTTCTGTCTTCGTGCCGAACTTCGTTTCGCTTTTTTTTCTCACTGAAACGTTTGCATCACAACGCAGACTGCCCTGTTCCATATTCCCGTCACAGATCCCCAAATAGGTCACAACTTGTCGAATCTTGTGGAGATACAGATAAGCCTCGTGAGGGGAGCGGATATCAGGCTCACTAACGATTTCTATGAGCGGCACTCCGCACCGGTTCACGTCCACGAGTGTGTCGATGTCAAGGTCGTGGATAGATTTGCCTGCATCCTCTTCCATGTGAATACGCGTAATACCTATGGTCTTCTTCTTGCCATCCTCGAACTCTATTTCGACGAAGCCTTTTGTGCAAATGGGCTCTTCATACTGAGAAATCTGGTATCCTTTTGGGAGATCCGGATAGAAATAGTTCTTGCGGGCGAGAATCGACTTCGGGGAGACAGAGCAATGCGTAGCCAGTCCCATTTTGATCGTGAACTCGACAACTTGTTTATTCAAAACGGGAAGGACGCCGGGCATGCCGAGACACACCGGACACACGTTGGAGTTCGGCTCATTGCCAAACTTGGTTGAGCACGAACAAAACGCCTTCGACTTGGTTAGGAGCTGACAGTGGACCTCAAGTCCGATGACGGGCTCGTATTGTTCGTTCCAAGTCATGAGTCAAATGAAGCGTGAATAGTGAATCGTCAGGCCGCAATAGCCTTTGTGACTTTTTCCGCTGCATCCTTGAGATTGCCAGCTACTAGGAAACTGAGTCCGGAATTTTTCAGAATCTCGGCCGCGAGGTCCGCATTGGTCCCCGCAAGCCTCACAACGATCGGCACTTTGACCTCGATGTTCTTCGCGGCTTCGACAACACCGGTTGCTACTCGATCGCATCGCACGATCCCGCCGAAAATGTTTATCAAGATAGCTTTCACGTGCGGGTCCTTCAGTATGATTCGGAAGCCCGCCTCGGTCGTTTTTGCGCTCGCTCCCCCGCCCACGTCGAGAAAATTCGCCGGCATCCCGCCCGCCAGCTTGATGATATCCATGGTCGCCATCGCCAGACCAGCGCCGTTCACCATGCAGCCGACGTTGCCGTCCAACTTGATGTAGTTCAGGTTCGAAGCCGAGGCTTCCACTTCCAACGGGTCTTCCTCGTCCTTATCGCGCAATTCGGCAAATTCCGGATGACGAGAGAGAGCGTTGTCGTCGAAGTTGATCTTTGCATCGAGCGCTAGCACACGTCCCTCCTGAGTAATCACAAGCGGGTTGATTTCGGCAAGCGAGGAATCCGTTGCCTCATAAGCCTTATAGAGTGCCAGCATGAATTTGACGCCATTCTTAAACGAATCCCCCGTCAAACCCAATCCGAAACACAGCCTGCGGGCCTGAAATTGCTGCATTCCAATGCCGGGATGGACATATTCTTTCAGGATTTTTTCCGGAGTTTCTGCGGCCACTTTTTCGATTTCGACTCCGCCTTCCGTGGACGCCATGACGACATTCTGCGAACGGGAGCGGTCAAGCGTGATTCCCACATACAACTCTTTCGCGATGTTCATGCCTTCTTCGATCAACACGCGCTTCACGATTCGACCCTCGGGGCCGGTTTGATGCGTCACAAGCCTCATCCCGAGAATCTCGGACGACCGTTGGCGGACTTCATCTATGCTGCGTGCGAGCTTCACACCTCCACCTTTGCCCCTTCCACCGGCATGAATCTGCGCTTTCACCACCCAAAGAGTGCCAGCGATAGCTTCCGCCGCTCGAACGGCCTCATCAGAATTGAATGCTACTCTTCCAAGCGGGACGGGCACTCCGAATTTTTTGAGAATCTCTTTGCCCTGGTATTCGTGAATCTTCATGATGCACTCCGTTCTACAGGTTTAATTTCTGACGAGTTCCATTCTTCTATCGTTTCAGCCGCTCTGAGATATTCCGGGATAGGAACAAATACTTTTGCCGGCCTGTTGATGTTGCTGCGGGAAATTGGGGAATCTCCTCCGCCATCCCATACAAAGCCGATCGAATTGAAGTTTTGCACTTGAATATGAAATCCCTCCGACTCAAGGACAGCTTTGACAAGTTCTGAATCGCCAATTTCCGTCGACTGAAAGACCCTCGCCCAATCCTGCTGGATTTCAATTTTCTGATGGTCGGCACAAAGAGTTCTGCCATTCACAAGCTTCGAGCATTCAGTGCAAACGACTTTTCGACAAATGACACAAACGCCCGACGAGATCTTTTGGGCGTGGGTTTCACAGCGCAAGGTCCCTATGCCTTGAAAGAGAACTCCGCAATGCGGGCAAAAATCGCTGTCGCGTGTGAACTCCCCTCTGCAATTCGTACAGTTCATGTATTCTGCCATCACCCGCTTCCTTTCCGCATTCCTATTTCACTTTCTCCGCTATCGACTTTGCTTGTAGAAAAAGCAGCAGGTAATCCCTTCCCCCCGCCTTCGAATCGGTGCCGGACATGTTGAAACCGCCGAAGGGATGAACGCCGACCATCGCGCCCGTAATTTTTCTGTTAATGTAGAAATTGCCTACATGGAAATATCGTTTGGCCTTTTCGATTTTCTTGCGGTTGTTCGTCCAGACACCGCCCGTTAATCCAAACTCTGTATTATTGGCAATCTCCAAAGCATGGTCGAAATCTTTTGCTTTGATGATAGCCAGAACGGGCCCGAAAATCTCTTCCTGAGAAATCGTGGACTTCGGGTCAACGTCGGCGATAACGGTAGGACGGATGTAATACCCGATTCCACTTTCTTTTCTTCCCCCGGAAACAAGTCGGCCGCCTTCCTGCAGACCTTTGTTGATATAACTCAGAGTTTTTTCCTCCGAACCTTTGTTCACAACAGGGCCCATGTAGTTTTTCGGGTCGGAGGCGTCACCGACTTTCAACTTGTCAACTTTTTCTTTCACGAGGTCGACAAACTTGTCATACACGCTTTCGACAACGATTGCTCGTGATGCGGCAGAACATTTTTGTCCCTGGAACCCAAACGCCGAAACAACAGTTGCCTGCGCCGCAGCAACAATATCAGTCTGATTGTCGATGACGATGGAATCTTTCCCGCCCATCTCGGCCACCACTCGCTTGAGC
>JANOGR010000066.1:0-21429 GCA_031406095.1 Ignavibacteriales bacterium | reverse complement strand
GATCTACAGGAATTCCAGCCATACCGGTCGAAGGACCTCGTTGTCCTTGCCCAAGTGCCTGAGGTACCATGAAGGCAAGGTCTCCTCACTCTCAGAAATGCAAATCCATGAAGGCTAATTTCGCAACTATGGGAAAAACCTCTATCAAGACAGGGCTTTCTAACGGTTATAATCCAGATAAAAACATCTGATTTATGGCATAAGATTTGACATGGCCGATACCATCTAGCCTGCCCCATGCCCGCGGATTACAAGATCAAAATACCCGACATCGAATTCTGGAAAAGCCTCGTTTCCTGCCAGATGGGCTGTCCTATCCACACAGACGCTGGAAGGTATGTTCAGCTTATTGCTGAGCAGAAGTACAAGGAAGCCTACCTCACCGCCCGGTCGCCCAACCCGTTTGCGAGTGTCTGTGGACGCGTGTGCGCCGCGCCGTGCGAAGATTGGTGTCGCCGCGGAAAGATTGACGCCCCGGTGAGCATTCGAGCGCTCAAGAGATTTGTCACAGAAAAGTATGGTGTGGAATCGCTCGACCCCGATGCACAGGACCAACTCTTCAAAGGCGCTGATGATCCGGGCAACAAATGGTCCTGGCATCTCCCGATGCAATTACAATCACGAAAGAACGTCGCAAAGAACAAGAAGGTTGCAGTCGTTGGGTCGGGTCCCGCCGGTTTGTCGTGCGCGCATGACTTGGCCTTGATGGGATACAAGGTGACGATGTTTGAAGCGACCAATGTCGCGGGCGGCATGTTAAGGCATGGCATCCCCGAGTATCGTCTCTCGCGATCCCTCATCGACAAAGAAATTGAAAAGATCACGTCGCTGGGAGTCGAAATCCGTTACAACAAACCCCTGACAGAACGGTTTGGAATCAAAGACCTTCGCAAGGAAGGGTTCGAGGCCGTCTTCATCTCTGTCGGAACGCAAAAAGGGCGTGACTTAGCCATCGAGGGGGCGGACCTGGACGGCGTCGTCAAGGCCATCGACTATCTCATCAACATCAACAACGGCTATCGTGTCGACCTCGGAAAGCGGGTGCTCATAATCGGCGGTGGCTTTGTTGCGTTTGATGCAGCGCGGATGGCTCTCAGAGGTGGTGCGGAGGCTCAGCCGGCAGACATACATGAGGCTGTGGATGTGGCACGGACAGCCATGCGAAAAGGCGCCGAAGAAGTTCATATCGCAAGCCTGGAGTCGTTCGATGAAATGCCGGTCCTTCGAACGTCGCAGGGTCACGAAGAGTTTGAGGAAGCAAAGAAAGAAGGCGTGGTGTTCCATCCACAACGAGGACCGAAGCGAATTCTGGGCCAGAGCGGCAAAGTCAGAGGAATCGAGTTCATTGGTGTCAAGCGTACGTATGACGAGTACGGAAAATTCAATCCAGACTATGACCCTTCGTTCAGCGAGACGCTGGACGTCGATTCGGTCGTCCTTGCGATCGGCCAGCAGACGGACCTCTCGTTCATCAAAAAGACGGACGAAATCGAACTTACGCCGGGCAAACTCATCAAAGTGGATCCCGCGACGCTCGCTACATCTGCTGAAGGAATCTTCGCCGGCGGCGACGCTGCGTTTGGACCGAGAAACATCATTGATTCAGTCGCAAACGGAAAACGGGCGGCTCTTTCGGTCGATGAATTCCTGAGAAAGAAAAAGCCAGAAACCTACTACCATCTTTCCATCGAAAAAATCCCGACATCACGTTTTACGCGTCCGGAGGATTTCGAACAACACGAACGGCAGGCTCCGCCTACCGTCGATCTCAATCGAAGAACGGGCATTTCTGAAGTCGAGCAGGGGTACACCGAAGAGCAAGCCAGGCGCCAGGCGGAGCGCTGTTTATCCTGCCATGTCCAAACGATTTACGACGCCGACAAGTGCGTGATGTGCAACCGCTGCGTTGACGTGTGTCCTGAGTACTGTCTGCAACTTGTTCCGCTCGCCGAGCTCGATGTCGACGAGAAAACTAAAGGGCAATTGCTTGAACAGTACAGTATCGACCCGCTCCGGCCCGCCTCAGCGATGATCAAAGACGATGAAACGTGCATTCGGTGCGGCCTTTGTGCTTTGCGATGTCCGACAGACGCCATGACGATGGAAGTGTTCTATTACGAACAACGAGAAGCAGTTTGAACGAAAGGCCATCCATGGAACTCTTGGAAAACAAGAAGGCAAAGATTGCGGTGAAGGGTTCAGAAAACCGCAGGACTTTTCTTCAGAAACTGGGACTGGGCGGACTACTGGCCGGACTTACCGGGTTCGCGTATCAGTCCCTGCGGTCGCTTATTCCGAATGTTCTTTATGAAGCGCCGCAGAAATTCAAAGTGGGTCTGCCGGCTCAGCTTGCGGATGGTATGACGTTCCTGGAAGACCGCCGGCTCTACGTCTTCAAAGAGGGTAAATCCTTTTATGCGATTTCCGGAGCCTGCACGCACCTCGGCTGCACGGTGAAGTACACAAAACTGAACAGTCCCAAGCAGGTGGAAATCGGCGATGAGAAGAAGACCATCAATTTTGAATTTCAGTGTCCCTGCCACGGGTCGAAGTTTTATGCCGACGGTACAAACTATGCAGGACCGGCTCCCCGGCCGCTCCATTGGTACAAGCTTGAGGTCTCGCCCGACGATGGCCAGCTGGTCGTCAACCTGGGTGAAGAAGTGGAACAGAATTTTCGTTTAACTGTGTAGGAGCCGTTTGATGGAAATCCTCGAATTAACGAAGAAGGCTTACAACAAGCTCACATGGACATGGAATCCCGGCAGCGAAAAAGAAGCCGGTGATGCGATTGTCAAGAATCTGCTCCTCCACTGGTTTCCGAACAAGATTTCGAAGGAGAGCCTGTCGTGGAAGTATTCCATGTGGTTAGGAACCATCTCTTTCGTATTGTTCGGCATTCTCACCGTCACGGGCGTCGTCCTCATGTTTCTGTATGTCCCATCCGTTGAGAGGGCGTATTCATCCGTGAAGGATATCGAATTCGTCGTCTCGTTCGGCTGGCTTCTGCGAGCGATGCACCGTATTGCCGCCCACCTGATGGTTGCGGTTGTGTTTTTGCATATGGTTCGCGTGTTTTTGACGGGAGCGTACAAGAAGGGCGTTGCGGTCGGCTCCAATCGTCCCCTGAATTGGATTGTCGGCCTTGTCCTGCTCATTATGACACTTTTGTTGTCTTTCACGGGATACTTGCTGCCCTGGGATCAACTGGCATACTGGGCCATCACGGTGGGCACTAACATTGCGAGCGCCGCGCCGGTTGTCGGCGAGTGGATTCGTTTTGTCCTTCTGGGGGGAACGACGATCGATCAAAACGCTTTGATACGATTTTACGTTCTGCATGTCTTCTTCCTGCCGATGATTGTCGTGTTTTTGTTTTCGTATCACATGTGGCGCGTCCGCAAGGACGGCGGCCTGGCCGTTGCAGACCGGGATTCGCAGAATGAAAAAGCCCAGGAAACCAAGCCTGCCAAATCGAAGACGTACTCGTTGCTCGGCATAACGAACGGAACAAGCGTGCACGTCCGATCGCTGGCGATTGATGAAGAAAAAAATTCCGTGTCATCTACCCCGAATCTGCTGAGGAGAATTTGGATCGTCACGCTCGTGACCTTCCTCGTCGTTTTTATCCTGTCGTTTATCTTCCGGGCACCGCTCGAAGCTCCGGCAAATCCTTCGGTGACGCCAAACCCGGCAAAAGCGCCGTGGTATTTCTTGTGGCTGCAGGAACTTGTGACGATCACGACGCTCAAAGTCGGCTCGTTCACCATCAACGGCGCTCTCATCGGAGGCATCATCCTCCCGGCAGTGTTGCTGGGCCTTGGAATCTGGTGGCCGTACCGTGACCGCTCGGGCCTGAATACAGCCGGCGTCTGGTTTCCGCATGAACGTCGTAAGCAAAACTACATCTTCCTCGCAATCTGCCTCTTCATCATTGTGCTTACGATCGTCGGTACGTTCCTGAGAGGTCCTTATTGGAACTTCTACTGGCCATGGGAACAGTGGCCAACGATGCCTGTGAAACTCTAATTCCTTTGAGAGGACGAGAATCAATGGACCATAAGACTATCAAAGAAAAACTGAGTTTTGTAAGACTCGACAGGGCGATTGTGAGTATCGTTGGCATCGCACTGTTCCTGGTCGTTGCGTTCAGCGTGTACGATTACTTTCACGCGGACTGGCTGAGTTATCAGGCTGAGTTCAGAGACCTCGTGGAAGAAAAGTTCGGTCCTGAGCGAGCCGAGGGAGTCCCGTCCGGATTCCAGCAAATTTACCTGAAAACGTTGAACCGCACCGACCGGTGCATCACCTGCCACCAGGCGGTTGAATGGGCGGGGCTTGAAAACGCGCCTGAGCCTTTTCGAACCCACCCCAGGGAAATCCTGAAGACGCATCCGATTTCCCGGTACGGCTGCACAACATGCCACGGCGGCCAGGGTTATGCGACAGATATGGAACCCGCTCACGGATTGATCGAACACTGGGAAGAGCCGGTGCTCGGAAAGGAGCTGGGGAATTTCTATGTCATGAGCGACAAGAAGGCGCTGATGCAAATGCAGTGTAACACCTGTCATCGTTTTGACAAGGAAACCAAAGGGGCGGGGTACATGAACCGTGCGAAGCAGCTCGTGGCCGAAAAGGGATGCCGATCTTGCCACGTCATCAACGGCCGGGGAGGCACCGTGGCCCCCGACCTGACGCACGAAGGCGACAAATCAGCCGCACAATTCAATTATGAGCGCATCAAAGGCCTGCATTCCGAGTTTACGTGGCATGTTTCGCACTTCAAGAACCCGAAAGAACTTGTTCCCGAAACAGTCATGCCGAACTTCAACTTTGGCAGCGCCGATGCTCAAGCGTTGGCGATGCTGGTCATGAGTTGGAAAAAAAGCGAGATCCCGGTGAGCTACATACCGAACAATAATTTCAAGGATACACCGACCAAAGAGGAGCTCGAAAAAGAAGAAAGGATGCTGAAAGGCCCGGGGGCATTTTTCGTGAAGAAGAACTGTTTTGTGTGTCACTCTGTCTCCACGCTCGGCATCGATGCAGCGGCTCAAATAGGCCCTGACCTCGCGATGGCCGTCGAGGATGTTCAGTCCCGCTTTGGAAGAACGCTTGATGATTTTCTCGCAAAGCCGACGGGAACGATGGAGGTTGTGCTGTCTACCATGATCACGTTGACGGAAGAAGAGCGCAAGGAAGCGATTGATAAGCTCCGGTACGCCTACGAGCTGAAGCAAAAAGAAAAGAAAAAAATTGCTGTAAAGAAGTAAATCATCCGGGACGATCCGGAAATCACATTCACAAAAGGAGGAAGTTATGAAAACAAAACTCTTTGCAATCATTGCGATAGTCATGGCTTTGGTTGTATTGATTGGCTGCGGTGGCGAGCAACGAGGGAGAATGGCCCGCTCTGATGTGCAGGAAGCGGCGCTTAAAACTTATGTCGCACCGGGCGATCTGGACGAATACTACATCTTCAAGTCCGGTGGCCACTCGGGGCAGGTGTACGTCTACGGTGTTCCCTCGATGCGTCATATCTCGACCATCCCGGTGTTCAGCCCTTATCCAGCCACGGGATACGGGTTCGACAAAGAATCCAAAGAGAGGCTCGGTGGATTCACGTGGGGCGATGCGCACCACCCGTCACTGAGTGAAACGGACGGCGACTATGATGGCCGATGGTTGTTCATTTCAGACAACGCGAACAACCGTATGGCACGCATTGACCTGAGGGATTTCAAGACAAAGCAGATACTCGGGCCGATTCCAAACGTCTCGGGAAATCACTGCTCGTCGTTCGCCACAGAAAACACAGAATACATCCTTGCGGCCTCGAGATTTTCAATCCCTTTGCCAAAAGGCTCTTATGAGAAGATCGAAGACTACGCTACGAAATACAAGGGCATCGCTGCCGGAATCGCCGTCGACCCGAAAAGCGGCAACATGTCTCTTGGCTGGCAGGTGTTGATGCCGCCCTTCAATTATGACCTTGGAGACGCCGGTAAGGGTCCGAGCAAAGAGTGGGGCTTCTGGACGTGCTATAACAGCGAGCGCGCAATTGGAAAACTCGAAGTAACGTCCACCCAGAAGGACCGTGACTACGTCGCCGCAGTGAACTGGAAAGCGGCAGAAAAGGCCATCAAAGACGGCAAGTTCAGAATGATCGGCGGTGTCAAGGTGATTGACCCGAAACAAACCGAAGGTGTCGTCTATCTGATGCCGGCTGCGAAGTCGCCGCACGGAGTGGACATAAGCCCGGACGGCAAGTATATCATTGCCAGCGGAAAGCTGCAAAGCATTACCACGGTGTTCAATTTCGAAAAAATGCTAACGGCGATTCAAAAGAAGGATTTCACGGGTAACGAAGATGGAATTCCCGTCCTGAATTATGACGCCGTCAAAGACGCTGAGGTCAATGTGGGCCTCGGCCCGCTGCACACGCAATTCGATGACAAGGGCTTTGCCTATACGTCTCTGTATGTCGAAAGCGCAATCGCGAAGTGGAAGCTGGGGTCGTGGGAAGTCGTGGACAAGATCCCGGTGTCGTATAACATCGGCCACCTGACAGCGGCAGAAGGCGACACGAAGAATCCAGACGGCAAATACCTGGTTGCCCTGAACAAGCTTTCGCACGGGCGGCACCTGAGTGTGGGTCCTTCGCAACCGGAGTCCTCGCAGCTTATCGATATCACCGGAGAGAAAATGGGCCTTTTGATGGATGCGTTTACAGAACCCGAGCCCCATTACGCGCAAATGGTGAAAGCGGATAAGATCAAGCCGATCGAAGTTTATCCGAAAGAGGAAAACAAACACCCGAAGGCGATCTGGGATATCAAGGACTCGAAGGTGGTCCGCAACGGCAGGAACGTTGAGGTGTACATGATTGCCGTTCGCTCGAGCTTCACGCCGACCAGCATCGAAGTGAACAAAGGGGACAAGGTCACGATTTATATGACGAACATCGAGCAAACGACCGACGAACTGCACGGATTTGGCCTGAACGAATACAACCTCAATGTCGTGGTTGATCCGGGAGAGACGAAAACGATTGAATTTGTGGCAGACAAGCCGGGCGTGTTCCCGTTCTATTGCACGAATTTTTGCTCTGCGCTCCACCAGGAAATGCAGGGCTATCTTCTCGTGAAGGGCGGAGGCAGTTCGGTTGTCTTAAACTAGTAATTCCTGATCGAGCCCTCCCGTGGTGGGAGGGCTCGATTGGTTTGCGGAAAGGATGTTCTTGAAATGAAAAAGGTTATACAAAAGGCAACAACGTTTTTTGAGACGCCCGTCGACATACGAAGTCGACTCGTGGTGCTCGTTGCTGCGATTCTCCTGGTGCCCACATACTTTTTCCCTCTGTGGAACATGGAGCTCTATTCCAATCAGTTTCCTGAAGGTCTGGTGCTGAATATTTACTCGTACAAGCTCGAAGGCGGCAAATCTCCCTACCGTGACGACCTCAAGGAGATCAACTCGTTGAACCGTTACATCGGGATGCGTCCGCTTCAGGAAGACGACTTTACCGAATTCAAATGGATTCCGTTTGTGATCGGCGGAGCCATACTTCTCGCCCTGAGAGCCGTTGTGCTCGGCACGATGTCCAAGCTCGTGGATTTGTTCGTGCTCTTCACTTATTTCGGCTTGTTTTCTCTCTGGGCCTTCTATCATAAGATGTATCTCTATGGACACGAGTTGGATCCAACATCAGCGATCAAAGTGGACCCCTTCACGCCGCCGATTTTTGGCCACATGACGATGGCGAACTTCGAAGTCTACAGCTATCCGCAGCTCGGTTCATACTTCATGGGCGCAATGCCAATTCTGCTGCTCCTGGCAATGTGGCTTTCACGACGTACAGCGCAAAAGGAAACGGCGGCCCGGTGAAATGAGCATTCGAGGACTTATCATACCGAAGGAACACGGTGCATGGGCAGTCTTGCTCGTCCCGATGATTGTCGTGTCGTGTGTCGTGGAAACATTCAGTCTCAACCTGATGCTTCTGGCTGGATCGACGCTGGCAATGTTCATGAGCTCCGGCCCGGTGCAAATGATCCTGAGGAACAGGCTTGCCGGTTCTCTGGAGAGTGAGAAGCTGAGAGACGCGAAGTTTTCGGCAGGACTGTGTTTGCTCGCAAGCCTGATATTGGCGACGCCTCTTCTCCTGCAGCGGTTCTGGCTGCTGGCGGCGTTCGGTTTTCTGGCAGCCGTTTCGTTTTTCCTAAGTTTCTTCATTTCCAAAGGAACTCACAAGTCAATCCGGTCTGACCTCCTGGCGGTCTTTGGTTTAACTCTGAGTGCTCCGAGCACTTATTATCTCCTGCAAGGAACGATCGACTCTCTTTCGCTTGAGCTTTGGCTCCTGAATTTCTTGTTCTTTGGTTCGAGCGTTTTCTACGTTCACATGAAGATCGCAGCGACAAAGTTCAGAGAATTTGAACTGAACGCATCGCAAAAACTCCTCCTGGGGAAGATGAACCTCGTGTATCACGTTGTTGTGCTGGCGATTATTACGACGCTCGTGGCGCTGAATTACACCGAGGAATTGGCGATCGGTGCGTTTGCGCCAATATTGATTCATTCGATCTATGGTACGGTCAAACTTTCGACAAAGGTCAGCTTCAAACGGCTGGGTTTCTTGCTTCTTGGCCAATCCATTGTGTTCGGCATTTTGGTGACCCTTACGCTCAGGGGATCATGAAGAAAAAGATCCTTACAGGAATTGCATTGGTTGCAGCGAGTCTGGGAACCCTTACTGCGCAGTCGCAGAACGATCTTCAAGGATTGATCTCGCAGGCAAAGCCCGGGGACACCATCAGGGTGCGAGGCGGGCAGCATACGGGAAATCTTGTTGTGTCCAAACGGCTTTTCTTGCTGGGTGAACATGGACCGATCGTCCGTGGAAGCGGGGTTGGCAGCGTGATAACGATTTTGGCGGATTCTTGCGTGGTGCGGGGATTCCTCATCGAGCATTCGGGAAAAATGCTCGTGGACGAAGACGCCGGTATTCTGATAAAGTCGAACGGCAATGTCATTGAAAACAATCGGCTGAAGGACGTTCTGTTCGGCGTCTATCTCTTCGGAGCCGGCCACAATCTCGTGGCTCGAAACGAGATTGTCGGACGGAAAGAGCTTGAACTGGGAGAACGAGGGAGCGGCATTCATCTCTGGAATTCGAATGACAACATCCTGCGGGGCAACGTGATCACGGATGTTCGAGACGGGTTTTACATTCAAAACGCGAATAGGACACTGGTAGAAGCCAACGAAGTGTTTGCCGTCCGATACGGGCTGCACTACATGTACGCCGATTCCAACGTATTTCTGCGAAACAAGTTTGTCGACAACGTCGCCGGTGCTGCGGTGATGTATTCCCGCGGAATTCGAATACGCCATAACGTTTTCCAGCGCAATCGTGGATTCTCTTCCTACGGCATACTGTTCCAGGATTGCCAGGGAATGCTCGTGGATTCCAATATCGTCGCCGACAATAACGTCGGACTATTTTTCGAAGCCACCAGGAACAACGTTTTCCGGCACAACGTGATCGCTCGAAATGATGCGGCTTTGCAAATGTTCCAAAACTCAACAGAGAACGCTTTTATCGAGAACGCCTTTATCGACAATCTGAGTCCACTGCTGGTGGTCGGAAAGCGAACGATGTCTCGATGGAGTGCGGGAGGCCGCGGCAACTATTGGAGCGGCTATGACGGATACGACATGGACCAGGACGGGATCGGGGACATTCCGATGAAGATCCAGAATGTTTTTCAGTACCTCGAGGGACGCACGCCCAACCTGAGGTTGTATCTTTACAGCCCGGCGGCCCAAGCTCTGGCCGTTTCTGCACGGGCTTTTCCTGTGATGGATTTCACGAGTGAAGTCGATGCATACCCACTTGTACGGCCCATCGACATGTCAAGCTCGCCGGCGATGGCTCTTGCAGGATCGGAGCGTGGTGGACAGGAACATTCTGAAAGAAGCCCTGTACGGTTTGTTCTTTGGCCCGGTGGAGCCGTGGTCTGCGGGCTCGGCCTTGTTCTCCTTGCAAGAAGGAAGCGCCGATGATCAGCGTCCAACATTTGACAAAACGCTTTGGAAAATTCACGGCCGTCGACGGTGTTTCTCTTGAAATCAAGGAGGGAGAAATTTTCGCGTTTCTTGGCCCGAACGGGAGCGGCAAAACGACCACGATGAAATCACTTGTTGGGCTGGTGAAGCCGACTTCGGGCAAGATCCTCGTGAACGGCATTGATGTGCAGATGCATCCGAAGGAGGCGAAAACAGCGGTGAGCTATTTGCCTCAGAGGGTGATTTTTCCAGAAAACCTGACTGCACGTGAAATTGTCCGGTTTTTCGCCCGTCTTCGCGGAGTTCCCCAGACAAAGGCCGACGAGGTTCTCGAAAAAGCGCGGTTCAACGGATTTTCCGATAAACCCGTGTCGGAATTTTCAGGCGGCATGATTCAGCGACTGGGGCTTGCGGTCATCTCGCTTCCCAACGCTCAGATTCTCCTTCTCGATGAGCCTACCGCCAGCCTCGACCCTCAGGGTGTGAAGCGCTTTCGAGAATTTGTGCTGGAGCAGAAGGAACAAGGCAAGACCATCGTTTTCTCAACGCACATGCTGGCTGAGGCAGAGCAGCTTGCCGACAGGGTTGGAATTTTTGTGGGAGGAAAACTCGTTGCTCAGGAATCTGTCGAAAGCCTTCGTGCGACATTCCTGCAAAACAAAACAATCGAAGACATGTACCTGCATTATGTGGAGACTTTCAACAATGAAGACCCCTAGTTGGTTTGTAAGCTTTTTCGCAGTCGTTTGGGTAGGCTGCGCCCCATCGGAAATCAAGCCTGTCGACATCTTTGCCGAGGATGCCTGTTCGCAGTGTAAAATGGCGTTTTCCGATCAAGGATTTGCCTCGGAGTTTATTTCAGACGACGGGTCGGTTTACAAATTCGACGATATCGGCTGCATGGAGAAGTTCAGGAAAGAAAACGCTGACCTTCGCGTCGTTCGGACGTTTTACAAGGATTTTGAAACAAAACAATGGACGCCGGAGAATAAGAGCATTATCGTTCTGACGGGAATCAAAACCCCGATGGGCTCCGGGAAAGTGGCCGTGTCGGATTCATCCAAAGCGAAAACCATTGCAGAGAAATATCCCGCCAAAAGCGACCTGAGTGAAAACATGTCGGGTTGCGGCGGGGACTGCTGTTCATCGAAGGAGAAATAATGTGAGCTTTATGCCGGTCATTCAGATAGCCCGCCAGGAACTTACGATCAATATCCGGAACAGGTGGACGGTCATTTTCGCGATCGTTTTTGGCGCCCTGGTCGCGAGCCTGGCGTATGTTGGAATGATGGCGGAGGGTTTCTCGGGCATGCAGAGTTTTACCCGGACTTCGGCAAGCATCCTGAACCTCGTCCTTTACATTGTTCCACTCGTTTCGCTTACGATGGGAACCCTGAGTTTTACCGGAGACAAAGGTTCGACAGAGCTTTTATTCTCCCAACCCGTCCAGCCTTCAGAAATTGTCGTTGGAAAGATTCTGGGTCTCTTTGGTTCCATCGCATTATCGATGATTTCCGGGTTCGTTATCGCAGGAGGGATCATCGCCGCACAATCGACCTCCGAGGGGCTCGCCAGTTACGTTCTCTTCGTCATGTTGTCTCTTTCGTTGTCGTTGGTCTTCCTCAGTTTGGCTCTGCTCGTATCCACTCTTGCGAGGAGAAAAGCAAAAGCCTTCGGGGTTTCGCTGTTTCTTTGGTTCTTCTTCGTCCTGTTTTACGACCTCCTCGCCATCGGCGTCACTCTGCTCTTAAAGGGTTCTTCGGCGAATCTTTTTCTTTTTCTGTCACTTTTCGGAAACCCTGTGGACCTCGTTCGCGTGGCGTCGCTCATCATCTTTGACAACGTAACAATCTTCGGCCCTGCGGGTGCGGCTGTTTTGAGGTTCCTGGGGGGACCATTCCTGAGTGTCCTCCTGTTGGTCGCCGCAATTCTGGTGTGGGTCATCGCACCACTGGTTTTTTCCGCAAGGCTTATGAAGCGGCAGGATTTCTAGATTTCGCCGGCCTGTGAAAAAAGTTTTTTTCGTTGTCGTTCTTCTCGTCCTCGCAAATGCGGTCTGGCTGGTTGTCCGATGGATGAACGAAGGCCAGGCGGAAGAAAAGGCCCATTCCCTTCGAGCTGAAACACATCTGTTCGTTTCGTACCCGTCGAACATCGCCTTCCGACTTTCCAAGGCTGGTAACAATCTCGATGAAATAAGCGAGGCAGGATTTCAGGGAAATGAAATCTGGCTTCAACCCGGCAATTACTATCTGGAAGCTGCGTTCGGTTCACAGAAAGCATTCTATCCGGCCCCGATGAGGGGATACAAGTCCGGGCCTGATGTAAACGGGTCGTTTCTCATAACAGTGAGGGAACCCGGAGATTCCCGGCCGCCTCGTCTCGTTGATTCTCTCTCGGATTTTGTCCTCATTCCCGGCGGCACATTCCTTTTTGGGGACCGTTTAAACCCACGCGAACAGCATTATGTGTGGCTGACAAGCTATTTCATCGGCCGTTTCGAGTTGACGAATGGCGAGTTCCGTGAATTTCAGGCGGCAGCGGACGGCTATGCGAACGATGCGAACTGGACGGAAGCAGGCCGGGCGTGGAAATCTATGAACAAATCTCAAACGACGGCCAGATTGTCTCCGAAACATTCTGATTACCGGAGGTTCGGTCGTCCGGACCAGCCGGTGACATGGATAAACTGGTTTGAGGCGAACTCTTATTGTCGCTGGCTGACGACGAGGCTTGGAGGATCGAAGTGGCTGTTTTCCTTGCCGACGGAAGCGGGGTGGGAAAAAGCTGCCCGCGGTCCGGATAATTTCGATTATGGTCTTGGAATGACCATCGGAGATGTCGAGACGCCTCGATACAACTGGAAGAAGAATCCCGACGCAACGGTAACGGTTGTAGGGAATGACGAATCCGGAAACCTCTTCAGGCCAAACCGTTACGGGTTGTATCATGCATCGGGAAATGTCACTGAATGGACTCAATCCGTCAACCGGCAATACAACCGGGTTCAGCCGTATAGAGATGACGAACGGAATCATGATGATGCCGCAGGATTACGGGTTGCACGAGGCGGTTCATGGTACAGCGCGAGTACAGCGAATCTTTACATCCCATACCGTGACGCCTTCCAGCCAGAACACAGCAGTCAAGACATTGGTGTTCGAGTTGTCGCAAGGCGCCTTCCATAGCTCCACATAAATCTGCCGTCGGCGTTTCGCATCGCTGGGAAGGGTTTCTTAATTGTTGAAATAGTGGACGATTGCGGGGTCGAAAACGCTTAGAATCTCCAGGCCTGGCGAATCAGTCAAAAAACCCTGAAATGGCATGAAGATTGCAGGTTTGTAGAGCTCAACGAACATGTCCAGAGAGAACGCCCGGTTTCCTACACTTGCAGATGATGAATGAACTCGCTCACCAATGGCGCCGCAGAAAAAAGATAAAGCCGTTTCATTAACCAGACTCAAAAAAGGACAGGTGATGCGCGTGCATTCGCTGCCTGTTGGTGTATTGAAAGCACAACTGATTCGCCTCGGTTTGAACGAAGGGGCCATCGTGGTTTGTTTTGAACGGTTGCCCGGTGGAACAATCGTCTTGCAGAAAAGACGTCAGCTGATTGCGATCGGGCATGCGCTCGCCAAAGAAATTCTCGTTGTATTCCAGAACGGCGGAGAATGATGGAAAACCGTGATCAAGGAAAAAGGCCCGCTCACCTCGAGAAGCATGTCCATGTGAAATCTTTGTTTCCCGGAGATGATACGGGCCAGACGAAGGTAGTACTCGTCGGCAACCCGAACGTGGGCAAATCCCTGCTCTTCAATGAAATGAGTGGATTGTATGTCGATGTGTCAAACTACCCCGGCACGACGATCCAGGTTTCGAAGGGCGAATTTGGAACACATGCTGTGTACGACACGCCCGGCATTTACGGGGTCTCTTCCTTCAGTGAAGAAGAACGAGTGGCCTTGGACATTATTCTCGAAGCGGATGTTGTTCTGAACATCGTGGACGGAACGCATCTGGAGCGGGACCTTTTTCTGACGCAACAACTCATCGATATGGGAAAAAGAATTACGGTGCTCCTGAACTTCATGGATGAGGTCGAGACGCAGAAAATCAGGATTGATGTCCAGAAGCTTGCGCATTTTCTGGGTGTCGCGGTCATCCCGATTACCGCAGTGAAAGGTGTCGGGCGGGAAACGATTGAAAAAATGCTGAGAAGTGCGACGGAAGGAGTTCAACGTGAGGAGCTTCACTCCATGCTCCACACGATGCTCAGCAAAGTTGGATCCCAGGCCGAGGCGCTGCTCATGCTGGAGGGAGACAAAACGGTTGCTGAGTGGCATGGCGTGTCTCCCGGGAATCATCTGGAAGAAATTTACGTCGAGCGGCGCAACAGGGTGAATTACGTGCTGAATCAGGTTCTTCAGGACGATCATGCCGAAAGTCATGTTCTCCACACGATCGGAAGATGGGCGATGACACCGCTTACGGGTATTCCGTTGTTACTCGCCGTCTTGTATGCGACATACGTCTTTGTAGGCAAATGGGTGGCGGTCGATCTTGTGGGGTTCACGGAAATCAAGATTGGTCAGGGTCTGTGGGAGCCCTGGATTCGATCTGCGGTCGCATCCGTGATCGGTGAATCGTGGTTGAATGAAATCCTGGTAGGAGAATTCGGCGTTTTCACGATGACGGTGACGTATGTGCTATTCCTGCTTCTCCCGCTCGTTGGCGCATTTCACCTGATGCTCTCCATGCTGGAAGACAGCGGATATCTGCCGCGACTTGCGACGATGGTGGACCGAAGTCTGGCATTCCTCGGGCTCAACGGCCGAGCGGTGATCCCCATTATTCTTGGCTTCGGTTGCATCACGTCTGCCACGATTACCACCCGCCTCCTGACGTCAGAAAAAGAGAAAACCATTGCCACGGCAATCCTGCAGTTTGTCATTCCCTGTTCGGCGCAGATGGCGGTGATCGCGGCTCTTCTTGCTGGAGCAGGGTTTGCGCCCGTGCTGCTCTACATCGGGGTAATGCTGTGCGTTCTTGTGGCCGCCGGAACAATCCTTAACAAGACGCTCAAAGGAGAATCACAGCCGCTGTTGCTGGATTTGCCGCCGCTCCGACTGCCCCGCCTGGCCAACGTGCTGCGGAAAACTTCCATCCGCACCTATCATTTCATGAAAGAAGCTTCAGGGTGGTTTTTCGTCGGCGCTTTGGCGGTCAGTGTCGCCCAGCTTACGGGTGCGCTGCAGGTACTTGTCAATGCGCTCAAGCCGCTCGTGGTCCATTGGCTCCAGCTTCCGCCCGAAGCCGCCACGGCCTTTGTGATGGGAGTAGTGCGGAGGGATTTCGGGGCCGCGGGGTTGTATCATATGTCGCTCACGCCATTGCAAATCGTCGTCGCATTGATCACAATTACGTTGTTCGTTCCCTGCATCGCTTCGTTGATTGTCATGATGAAAGAGCGGGGGCTCAAGGAAGGGACGGTGATCTGGATCGGCACGTTTGTCGGGGCGTTCGCTGTCGCGGGAATCGTCTCGCATATCGTCATGTGAGCCGTTTGAGAGAACTCATGCAGGAAGAACTTACACTTCACGAAAAGCTGGAATCCGAGCGAAGGGCGTGCGCACTGTGCGGTCTGGCGGTGCAGAATCCCTTCATCGAACGCTGTCCGCGCTGCTTTGGTTTGCTCCCGCATCTCGAGGTATCCTGCCAGGGATGTTTCCACAAAAAGGCGTGTCCGATTGTCGATAAGGCCCACGCGTAAAATTCATGACGACACTGCAAGAAGCTTGCATTTAAGTCCTTTAATCGGCAAATTTTTCCGCTTTATTCTCACGAAAAAGAATGACGATCTTTCGTATCCTGCTTACTCAATCCTTTAAGTTCGGTCTTCTGTGGTCATTTACCCTTTTCTCCCCTTCGCTCTTCGCGCAATCCAAGTCTGATTGTCTCACCTGCCACAGCGATCAGTCTCTCTCGGCGGAGCGCAACGGAAAACAAATCTCTCTTTTTGCCGACGAGAAAGTTCTGAACAGCTCCGTCCACGGCAAACTTGTTTGTATCGCTTGCCACGCCGGTTTCGACATGAACAATATTCCCCACAAGGAAAAAATCGATCCGCTGAGCTGCCTGACGTGTCACAGGGACGCGCCCCAGAAGCACAAATTCCATCCGCAGATGGCAAAAACGAACGGAAGAAACGGGACGCCGGACATTTCCTGCAAACAGTGTCATGGAATGCATGATGTTGTTTCACCCAAATCTGTCCAATCGAAATTTCATTCCTCCAATCAGTTGTCTTCCTGTGGAGGTTGTCATTCAGATGAAAAGGAAAAGTTTGTCGCCTCTTCACATGGAAAAGCTTTTGCTGGAGCAGTGAAGGGCGCGCCGACGTGTCTTGCTTGCCATCAGAACGATATCACGAAGATTCGTGCGGGGCGGGATTCTGTCCAGATCAAACTCGCGCAGGAGCGCGTGTGCCTGTCATGCCATCTTGACAATCCGGATGTGCGGGCTCAAATGTCGCCTTCGGCGGGGTTTATCGCTGCGTATGAGGGCAGCGTACACGGGTCTGCACTGGCCAAAGGGAACCCCCGGGTGGCCAACTGCATGGATTGCCATGGAAGCCACGAGATGAGGAAAGGGTCGGACGTTCTTTCGAGGACAAACCGGGCGAATATCGCGGCAACATGATCAACCTGCCATACAGACATCGGAAAAGAATATGCGCAGAGTATTCACGCTGTCGTCGCGAGGAAGGGGAATCCGGAATCGGCTGTCTGCACGGACTGCCATGGCGAGCACAACATTCTGCGCCATACAGACCCGAAATCGCCCGTCGCCACACGCAACCTCTCCGCGCAGGTCTGTTCACCCTGTCACAGTTCAGTCCGGCTGACGCAAAAATACGGTATTGCCTCAGACCGGTTCAGCACGTTCAGCGACAGTTACCACGGACTTGCCATCAAAGGCGGGTCGGTCGAAGTCGCCAACTGCGCAAGCTGCCACGGCACACACGCAATCAAATCATCGAAGGACCCAGCTTCGACGGTTCATAAGGCAAACCTTGCCGTTACGTGCGGTAAATGCCATCCCGGCGCGAACGAAAGCTTTGCCATGGGTTCTGTCCATGTCGACGTTGCAAAGCAAGATGACCCAAGCCTGTACTGGATTTCAACAATCTATATCATTCTCATCGTTACGGTTGTCGGCGGCATGTTTGCGCATAACACGGCCGATTTCTTCCGCAAGGCGAGGAGAAAGCTGCTCATTCGCCGGGGCCTTCTCGCGGAGGAACACGTCGGACACAGGTTGTACCTGAGAATGACGCTCAATGAGCGATTTCAGCACGGCTCGCTCCTCATCAGCTTCACAGCCCTTGTCGTTACGGGGTTTATGCTTCGTTATCCGGATGCCTGGTGGGTGCGGTGGATGCGCGAGGTGAGCGATGATGTGTTCGACCTGCGGAGTTTCATCCATCGCGCGGCGGGAGTTGTCATGGTTGCAGCAAGTATGTACCATATCTATTACGTCTTGTTTACGGAGCGTGGGAAAGAACTCGTGCGGGATCTCCTGCCAAAGATTCAGGATGCGCGTGATGCAATTGCCGTGCTGAAATTCAATTTTGGTTTTGCGAAATCAAAACCTCTTCTCGGCCGATTCAGCTACATTGAGAAAAGCGAATACTGGGCGTTGGTGTGGGGAACGGTTATCATGGCCGTGACGGGTTTCATCATGTGGTTTGACAACACGTTTATCGGTTTGTTCACGAAACTGGGGTATGACATTGCACGACTGATTCACTTCTACGAAGCCTGGCTTGCGACGCTTTCAATCATCGTGTGGCATTTCTACTATGTGATTTTTAATCCCGATACGTATCCCATTAACCTGGCGTTTTTCACGGGCACACTGACCGAAACCGAAATGGCCGAAGAACATCCCCTTGAACTGGCGCAGCTCAGGAAAAAGGAAGAAGAGAGAGATATGATCGTTGTGGGAAGCGGGGAGACGAACAATAGGAACGCGCCCAATTCAACTAAGAAACGGACATCGTGACCACGAGTGACGAGCATGGCCGGCCTCAACAGCCTTTCGCTCTGTCGATCCGAGCTGCAAGGTATTTCTTAGCCTTCGTCTTCGCCTCATTGCCCCACCTCGTTCAGGCACAGGAAAATTCCGACTGCCTGACCTGCCATCAGGACAAATCGCTTACCGCCGCTCGTGGGTCAAAAACCGTTTCGCTGTTCGTCGATGAAACGAAGTTCACCGCGTCGATGCATGGCAGTCTCACATGCGTCACCTGCCACGCGGACCTCTCCGGCAAGGAAATGCCGCATGAGACTCCACTGCAGAAGGTCGAATGCGGAACGTGCCATGATGCCGAGCAGCAGCTCCACGCGGAGAGTCTCCATGGCAAAGCAATAGCGCGCAACGACCCGCTGGCGCCGAGGTGTCAATCCTGCCACGGCAGCCATGAGATAAAGCCCGTCAAAGATGCGGCCTCCGCCGTTGCGCCGTTGAAAGTGCCGTTTCTCTGCGGCCGCTGCCATCAAGAGGGAACTCGGGTGCAGCGCGAGAGAGACATCCCGCAGCATCAAATCCTCGAAAACTATTCTGAGAGCATTCACGGCGAAGGTTTGCTCAGGCGAGGGCTTGTGGTGGCGCCAAATTGTGCAACCTGCCACACTCCCCACCGCATTCTGCCGCATACCGATTCCCGGTCATCCATCGCAAGGAAGAACATTGCAGCAACCTGCTCGAAATGTCATGCGTTGATTGAATCTGTTCATCTGAAGGTCATTCGAGGGGAATTGTGGGAAAAAAAGGAACACGTATTACCCGCCTGTGTCGATTGCCATCAACCTCACAAAATCCGCAAAGTGTTCTACACGCAGGGAATGGCGGACAAGGATTGTCTCAGGTGCCACGAGCGGAGCGACCTTGTGTCTTCCAAGGATGGACGTTCGATGGTTGTCAATGCGTCGGAGTTGGCACATTCGAAACATCTAAAGACCTCCTGCAGCCAGTGCCACTCGGGCGTCAACATCTCGCGGCGTCGTCCGTGCGAAACGCTCGTGCAGAAGGTGGATTGTTCCACGTGTCATGCAGAAGTCGGCCAGCAGTACCAGAAGAGCACGCATGGACAGCTTGTGATGAACAATGACCCGAACGGACCAACCTGCAAAGAGTGTCACGGAACTCATGCGGTGAAAGGCAAAGTTGACCCAAATTCTCCGACCTTCCCGACTAGAATCCCGAATCTCTGCGCTCGTTGTCACAGGGAAGGGCAAAAAGCCGCGATGCGCTACACGGGGACGCAGCACGATATTATCGAACACTACACAGAAAGCATTCACGGAAAAGGCCTCCTGAAAAGCGGCTTAACAGTGACGGCGACATGCACCGACTGCCACACAGCTCATGGGGTCTTGCCTCGAACCAACCCTGCATCAAGTGTGAATCCCAAAAATGTGCCGGCGACGTGTGGACGGTGTCATCACGGCATTCAAGAGCAGTTCATGCAGAGCATTCATGCCACCATGGCTGGAAAAAGCGAGAAGGACCTGCCCGTATGCAACGATTGCCACACCGCCCACACGATCAGGCGCGCTGATGTGGAGGGGTTCAAGCTCGACATCATGACGAAATGCGGGCGCTGTCATCAGAAGATTGCCGAAACGTATTTTGACACCTACCACGGCAAGGTTTCCCAGCTGGGGTACACGAAAACGGCAAAGTGTTACGATTGTCACGGGGCTCACGATATTCTCCCGGTAAGTGACGCTCGTTCGCATTTAAGCCATGATAATGTCGTCTCCACATGCCAGAAGTGTCATCCCGGCGCGAGCCGGCGCTTTGCGGGCTACCTGACGCACGCGACCCACCACGACCCGGAAAAATATCCCTGGTTGTTCTGGACATTCTGGGGCATGACGGGTCTTCTTCTCACCACATTCGTCTTCGGAGGAATTCACACGCTGCTCTGGCTTCCGCGTGCCCTGGAAATCCGAAGGCAAAAAAAGAAAGCAAACAAAGCAGATGGCCACACCGAACCCTGAGGACCCAAAAGCCGAACCGATACAACCGGCCGAGAAGCCGGAGAGCATACCGATCCCGCGGAATTCGAAGGTGGAACGTTTCTCGCGGTTCAATCGCGTCCTTCATGTGCTCATGATCCTGAGTTTCATCAGCCTGGCGCTCACGGGGATGACACTGAAATTCTCGTACACCGGGTGGGCGGGATTTCTGGCGCGCTTTTTTGGCGGATACGAATCTGCCGGATATATCCATCGCGTTGCAGCGGTCGTCATGTTCGGGATCTTTTTCGCTCATATGTACGACTTGACCAAAAGAAAAAGGGAGGAATTTGGGACGTGGAAGGCGCTCCTTTTTGGCCCCCACACGATGCTGTTCACAAAACGCGACCTCCAGGAATTCATCGCCTCCGTCAAATGGTTTCTCCACAAGGGTCCGAGGCCGCAGTATGGCCGGTGGACGTACTGGGAGAAATTCGATTACTTCGCCGTGTTCTGGGGGGTCTTCGTCATCGGTTCAACGGGACTCATGTTGTGGTTCTCCGAGTTTTTCACTCTGTTCATTCCGGGATGGTTCATCAACGTCGCAACGATTATTCACAGCGACGAGGCGTTGCTTGCTGTGGGGTTCATCTTTACCGTTCATTTTTTTAACACCCATCTCCGGCCTGAGAAATTTCCCATGGATATGGTCATCTTCACGGGGTATCAATCGGTGGAGGAGCTCAAAGAGGACAAACCGCGTGAATATGAAGAGCTCGTGAAAAGCGGCAGGCTCCAGCAACTCGTCGTTGAACAACATCCTCCTGTTGTCATCAAGACCATGAAGGCTTTCGGATGGACTGCACTCGCGGTGGGATTCTCCATTGTTCTTCTGATTATCTACGCCATGGTGTTTGCGTATAGATGAACCAGATGTGGGCCTCATAAGTGTTTCGCCCTTTTTGTTTTCTATAGTAGGTCGGCATTAATGCCCGCCTGCCTTCGTAGTTCAATAAGGCGGGCAGGCCGACCTACTAGTTTCCTCTCGCTGTCGGTTTGTCATTCCCACCTGTAAGATTCCTTCGCAAAACTAAGAAATCCTCCTAAAAATTCATGGTCTCTGAGGGCATTTCAACGATGCCCACAGCATTCCCTGCGAATTTGGAATGGTACATAACTTGCTGGACAAGGCGTGGACAATTCCACGATTATCCTGGCCCAAGGAGTCCACCATGCCTCTCATTGATTCCCTCACCGGACAAACAAGTAAGCAGTATTCCATTCAGGAGCTCAACGAAGCCGCAAACCTCATGCGCGGTTACGACCTCAT
>JANOGR010000037.1:0-5287 GCA_031406095.1 Ignavibacteriales bacterium | reverse complement strand
CAGCCGCATGCCGCGCCTGCGCGTTGCGGTCCGATGCCGATGACCTGCCAGTCCCCTGCCCGGCTGCGGCTGCGGCTGCAAATCCTCGCGCGGATCGGATCGGCCCTGGTCGCGGCCGGCATGGCGCTGGCCGCCGGCGCTGCCGTGAGCATCGAGCCACAAACGGAATACGTGGTGTTGATAAACTTTGCCAAAACAGTTACAGACACGGTTCTCCAACCGCTGAAAGTGACGAGATTGTTCAAACAGCGCTCGAACATTATCATCGTCGAAGGTGAAATTCTGGCGGGTTCAACCCCACGCGAGGAGCAGCTGAGCGTTTGGAAGCCTGAACTCTACGCAGCGCAGTTGTTTAAAGAGGCCCTTATGCGTGCCGGAATTCTGGTTCGCGGGCGGGCAAGAATAGGAACCGTTTCGGCCCATGCTTCCGAGTTAACTCATCATGAAAGGCGCTTCGACTCGATCGTCGTCAACCTGAACAAAGTGAGCGACAACCTTTCTGCCGAAAATACACTCAAAACGCTGGCTGCGGTCAAGCGCGGGATCCCAGGCATAGCGGCCAATGGAATCTATGTCGTAAACGAGTTCTTGTCCACTCTTGGCATTGACACGACCGCATACCTTATGGCGGATGGTTCCGGCGTCTCGCACTACAACCTTCTTACGACGGAAATGCTGATTCAATTACTGGCTGCCGTATACAAGAAACCTGGTTTGTTTTCGCTTTTCTACGAATCCTTGCCAATTGCAGGTGTGGACGGGACACTGCGTGGGCGAATGAAAGCCATGACTGCAGAAGGAAACGTGCGGGCCAAGACCGGCACGATCAGCGGAGTGAGTTCGCTGTCGGGCTACGTCAAATCCAGAGAAAACGAAATGCTCGCCTTCTCAATCATGATGCAGAATTTCATCAAGCCGAACCGGCTTTATCGCGAAGCTCAGGATCGCATAGCAAACTTGCTTGCGCGATTCAACAGAAGTCGAGTTGAATCCGCCGCTGCGAATTAGCATCCGTTTCCATCCCCGGCGAAGCCACTCGGTTGCTTCTCGCGACACATATCGCTAAGTTCAAACCCGATGAAAACCTGCTGGTTGATTCTCCTCGTCGGATTGAGTTCTTGCGACCGCAGGCCGCAGCAACCAGCTCCGCAACCTCAAACCAATGTCGCCGAATCAGTTGTGTCCGTTCCGAAGTTCGATGGCCAGAATGCCTTCAAGTATTTGACGGCTCAAACGGATTTCGGGCCCCGCAATCCGGGCTCGGATGGATATCGCAAATGCTTGAGGTTCCTGCAGGACGAGTTGAGAACGCTTGCCGATGCAGTTTCGTTGCAGGAGTTTTCAAACACGAATTTCAAAGGCGAAACGTTTAAACACAGCAACATCATTGCGCAGTTCAACTCGAAGGCTTTTGTTCGCATTCTTCTGACCGCTCATTGGGACACCCGGCCCTGGGCCGACAACGACGAAAACCCGGCCAACCATACCAAGCCCATTCTCGGCGCGAACGACGGGGCGAGCGGAGTAGCCGTGTTGCTTGAAATCGCAAGACAGCTTAAAGCAAAAGCCCCGCCCATAGGTGTCGATATGGTGCTCTTTGATTGCGAAGACATGGGCCGACGAGGGGACACCCGAAGCTATGCGGTCGGTTCACAATACTTTGCAAAACATCTTCCGTCCGGAATGAGTCCGCGGTTTGCCGTCAACCTGGACATGGTCGGTGACCGGATGCTTTCCATCCCGAGAGAGCAGAATTCAGACCGGTATGCGCCGGATGTTATGAACCTGATTTATGATACGGCGCGAGAGCTCGGAGTCCCGGAATTCGTCAACGGAGTCGGCGAAGAGATCTTCGACGATCATGTGCCTCTTAATGAGGCTGGCATTCGCTCGGTTGACATCATTGATTTCAACTATCCGGACCAATCCAACAAGTACTGGCATTCTCTTGAAGACACGCCTGACAAATGCTCACCCGAAAGCCTCGAAGCTGTCGGCAAAGTGCTACTACAAATCATCTACGCAAAACAAATCGCTTTTTGAGGGCAAATGAATACATCGAAAACCGCGTTTGGACTCCATGAAACCTCTCGAGTGATTATCCCGGGTTTCTACTTCACAACTCTTCTTTTCTTTCTCTTGTGGAGTTTTAGGCCCGGATTTCTGACAAGCCTTGCGGACTCGACCGCACTCTCGATTCTCTTTGTGTTTATGACGGTCGTTTCCGGGCTCACCATGTATGCAAAGGAATCCACAAAGCGCAGAAAAGCCTTTCAGGAAAACCAGCCGAGCCTGTGGCTTCAGAACAAAGCCCGGACGATGTCGAAGGTTCAGCCCCTTGACGATTCCGATGCCCAACGGTTGTACTTCTATATCCTGAACAACCATGTTCCACCCATCTTTCACGAGAAAATCTTCTTCTTCGGGACGTTCTATCATATCATGATTCTTATGAGAAGAACGTCTTTTTGGTTTGCAATGCTCGCGACGGCCGCCGTGCTTTCCCAACTCGCGATGAGCGTCCCGCTCAATGAACAACAAGCCTCCATCGCGTTCACATTGGCCGTGTGGGTCATTTACCTCCTCAACGTCCGCTACAATAAAGCCGACCGCAAAATGCAGGAAAACTACCAGGACCAGATTTTCTGGCTGGAGTTGAACAGCGGCCTGGTAGAGCAAATCCTCCGCAAACGACGCACTTCGTAGTTCTCGTTATGACCCGGCGCAGCTGGATTCGAGTCGAGCTATCCTTGTCCTCGGAAGAACAAGATTTGCTTATCGGCCGGCTGGGGCTCGTCGGATTTGAAGGCTTTCAACAAGAAGGACGGACTCTTCTTTGCTTTACGAATCAGCGTCAATGGAACAAGTTTACACAGAAAGAATTGGTGGCACTCCTTTCGCAGTTCAGGCTCGAATGCGCGGGTCCGGACATTGGATTCAATGCGAATGTTGTCCGTGAAGAAAATTGGAACAAGAAGTGGGAAGCATCGATTGGGATTGTCGAAGCGACGAAACGAATTATCATCAAACCTTCGTGGAAGAAACTGCGTGCAAGAGACAAGGGCAAACTCGTCATTCTTATCGACCCAAAGATGTCCTTTGGTACAGGGCATCATGAAACAACAAGGCTGTCATTGGTTCTCCTGGAGAGACATGTCAAACCTGGGTCGACAGTGTTGGACTTCGGCTGTGGAAGCGGCATTCTGGCAATTGCGGCGGCGAAACTGGGTGCGAAGGCCGTTGTCGCGCTCGACAACGACCCTTGGGCTGTGTCGAATGCAAGAGAAAATGTCAGGAAGAACCGGGTCGGGAAGAAAGTGCGTGTTCTTCCTGGAGATCTAACAGTATTGCCTTCAAAGCGATTCGATGTTATCGTTGCCAACATTGACATCACAACCATCATTCAAAGCTTTCCCGATCTCTCTCATCGTTTGAAGGAAAAAGGCATCATCATACTTGCAGGGCTGCTCTCCTCCGATCAATCCCGCCTTGTCTTAGAACTCGAAAGGCATAACCTCATTCCGCTGGAGATTTTAAACGAAAACGAATGGATCGCTCTATCTGTGGGAAGATCTGAATGATATTGACATCAATCGACATCGGCACGAATACGATCCTCATGCTTATCGCAAATGTTCTCCAGGACGGAACCATAAAACCAGTCCGCGATGAGCACACCATTGCCCGGCTGGGAAAAGGCGTTGATGAAAACCGGATGATTCTGCCGACGACTTTCGAACGAGTCCTGAATGTTTTGGAACGATTTAAGAACATCTCTGACGAATCGGGGTCAACGAGAATTCTGGCGCGTGGAACCAGCGCGTTAAGAGACGCAAAGAACCAGTCTGAGTTTACAGGTTTCATCAAGCAGAAACTCGGAATCGACATAGAGGTGATAAGCGGAGAGGAAGAGGCTGAATTGACTTACATCGGAGCCGTAGCAGACGCTGTTCATAAGCCTCAGCCTCAGAACTTTGTCGTGTTAGATATCGGAGGAGGAAGTACGGAATTAACGGAGGGAACTGGCTTCGATGTGAAAGCAAAAAGGAGCGTTGACATCGGGAGTGTTCGAATCACGGAGCGTTTTCTCAAATCGTCTCCACCCTCACCCCAAGAGATAAACGAGGCGACCGGTTATATACACTCGCTCGTGCAAGGTTGGCCGGCTTTGCCTGACACGTCACTTTTTGTCGGAGTCGCGGGCACACTCACAACTCTTGCGTCGATCGATCTTGCACTTCCTTCGTTCGATAGAGAAAAAGTTCACAAACACGTTCTTACATTCGAAGCCGTCGATTCGATTTTCAATGTGTTAAGGACCAAAGGCCTCGAAGAACTGAAACAGGTTCCACAAATACTACCCGAACGTGCAGACATTATCGTTGCAGGAGTTCTTGTTCTGCTTGAAGCGATGAAACAGCTCGGCGCTGAAACCATTACGGTTAGCGATCGAGGTTTGAGGTACGGAATACTGATGAAAGAAATACAGAAGGGGTAAAGCTGATTTGTCGCCCAACTTCCAACTTTTGTCATACCCGCCGATTTCGCGTTGTTTGCCTCCGCCGTTTTTTCCTGACCGCCGATCTTAATAGCGGTGCGGCGGATAAGCGGGCATCCAGAGCCCGAATTCTATTGGCACTAAGCCCAACATGAACTCAGATCACACTCGTTCTGGATTCCCGCTTAAGACGTGCCTGCCCGCCCTTGCGCCAGCCATCGCAGAGGCAGGCGGGCGGGAATGACAAACAAAAAAGAAAAATTGTCACTCCCGCGGATTGTAAGCGGGAGTCCAGTGCCCGAATCCTATTTCATTTGTGCTGACTTAGGCTTGGGGACTCTATCAAACCCGTTCTGGATTCCCCGCCTGCCTTAGAGTTCCGTAAGGCGGGCATGCGGCTTTCCGCCAAGCAGATTTGGCTCTGTCGGAAGAATCACACGGAATGACAATGACTATTGAAGCCGCCGCCTCTAAGCCGAAACGGCTTGCTTCATTGTCGCAACGACTTCATGGAGCGCGTCGACGGCGTAGTGGATGTCATCTTCGGTGTTGGTTTTTCCCATGGAGAAACGGATCGTCGCCTTCGCTGTCTTCTCGTCCCTGCCCATTGCCAATAAGACGTGAGAAGCATCCATGCTCCCCGACGCACACGCCGACCCGCTTGTGACCGCAACGCCGCGCAAGTCCATGCCCATGATCAACGCTTCCCCGTCAACCCTGGGTTAGCGCGAATCAAACGAGATGCTGACAATATGAGGACGCGAATCTTGCGCATGCCCGATAAACACG
>JANOGR010000022.1:0-2971 GCA_031406095.1 Ignavibacteriales bacterium | reverse complement strand
CGGCTCAACTCGGCGAGAAGCTCGACCCAGCCGAACAGGTGAAAGTGATGGGCGAGCGGAACTTCGCCCTCCATTTGAAAGACCACGACAACAAGAAGCGAGAAGACGTGCCGTTCGGCGATCCGGCCGGCGTTCTCACCGGCTCCTCCCGCACTCCTCGTCCGACGATCACCTGAAATACCGGAACAAAGAAGATCTGGAAAAAGAAAAACAACGCGACCCTCTTCCTCAGATGGCTCGCTATCTCATCGAGCAGGGTTACCTGACGGACCACGAAGCGACGGAGATGCAGGATCAGGTGAAAAAAGTTGTCGAAGCCGCAGCGGATTGGGCGGAAACGAGGCCGTTACCCGATGCTTCAACTGTCCATCTTCATATTTACGGCGAGGCGCACGCAAATCCTCCAAAAGATTTTGTTGAACCCGAGCCTTCCGGGAACAAAGTCGTGCTCGTGGATGCGATAAATCATGCTCTCGCAGAAGAGCTCGAGCGCGATTCGAAAGTTCTGGTCTTTGGTCAAGATGTTGCGGGAGGCAAGGGAGGCGTCTTTACGGCGACGAGAGGGCTGACGGCAAAATTCGGTGAAAACAGGTGCTTCAATTCGCCACTTGCGGAAGCAAGCATCATCGGTGTCGCCATCGGCATGGCGCTCAAGGGTTGGAAGCCTGTACCCGAGATTCAATTCGGCGACTACATTTGGCCGGGGTTCATGCAAATCCGCGATGAGCTTGCGATGATGCGCTACCGCTCCAACAATGCGTGGACATGTCCGGTTATTATCCGCGTTCCCGTGGGCGGGTACATTCATGGAGGCCACTATCACAGCCAGTGCATCGAAAGCATCATGGCCCACATTCCGGGCATTCGGCTTGCATTTCCTTCCAACGCTTCGGATGCCAAGGGTTTGCTCAAAGCGGCGATCAGAGGCGACGATCCAGTGATTTTCATGGAACATAAGGGATTGTACCGCCAAGGTTATGCCTCCTCTTTGGAGCCGGATCATGATTTTGTTATTCCGTTTGGAGTTGCCGCTCTGAAAAAAGAAGGGACAGATATCTCGGTTATCACCTATGGAGCCACCGTTCAACAGTCGCTCGAAGCTTCAAGGACGATGGAATCAAAAGGCGTCAGTGTTGAAGTCATTGACTTGCGGACGTTGAATCCTCTGGATGATGAAGCAATGTTCAAGTCGGTGAAGAAAACGGGGAAAGTGCTTGTTGTTCACGAGGATACGTTGACGGCCGGTTTTGGCGCCGAGCTTGCGGCCCGGATTTCCAAAGAATGTTTTGAGTATCTCGACGGGCCAGTTATGCGGGTTGGTGCTCTGGATTCACCCGTCCCGTACAGTCCGCCATTGGAAGATGCCATGCTGCCCAACAAAGAAAAAATCGTTGCTGCATTGGAAGAACTTTCTGCTTACTAAGTCAGTTGAAGTCTCCTTGAACATGACGATTGATTCCTACAGAAAACATATTGGAAAAGAGAATTCGAAGATAGACAATGCCTACGGTTCTGCGCAACGGTCCACATCGATTTTACTTTTATAGCCATGACCTTGGGGAACCAATCCATGTTCATGTGGACAGAGATGAAAACTCAGCAAAATTTTGGTTAGAACCTATTGAGTTGGCTTACAATCTTGGTTTTTCAGCAAGAGAGTTGAGAACCATAGAAAAAATAATTGCAGAGAACAGAAAAACGATGACTGAGGTGTGGAATGAATACTTCGAACGTTAATGCGGGCGAACGTGTCAAGGATGTGCGATTCAATGAAGATGCGATGAGTGTCGACTTGGCGGACGGCCGCACGATTACAGTTCCTCTCGCATGGTATCCCACGCTCCTGCATGCGAAGGCTGACCAACGAATGAATTGGAGGATTGCGGGTGGGGGATTTGGGATTCACTGGCCGGATCTCGATGAAGACCTAAGCTCGCATGGTTTGCTCTTAGGTGCCCCGGCGCCAAAGACTTCCACAAATGCGTAAAAACCTACGTACGATCAAGGAAGGTTTATTCCATGCAAGTTGACGTGGTGATGCCCAAGATGGGAGAGAGTATCCAAGAGGGGAAAGTCCTTCGTTGGGCCAAGAAAGTGGGTGATAAAGTCCAGAAAGATGAGACGATCCTTGAGATCAGCACGGACAAGGTAGATTCAGAAATCCCTTCACCTGTTGGCGGAATCCTGGCGAAGATTATTGTTCCGGAAAATGATACGGTTCCTGTCGGAACAGTGATTGCGATGATTGAAACCGATGTTTCCGCCAGGATTGACACATCGTCACCGACGCCTGCACCAGCAAGGAGAGAAGAAAAACCGACGGAAATTTCGGCCGCTTCATCGCCGTCCATGGTTGCGACGGCGGCCGCACCTCCACAGAGCATACCTTCCAGACGTTCAAATGGTCAACGCTTTTATTCCCCGCTCGTTCGTACCATCGCAAAGAAGGAAGGCGTTTCAGACACGGAACTCGATCAAATCCACGGCACAGGAGCGCAGGGAAGGGTGACCAAGCACGACCTGATGTCCTACCTGGGAAGGCGGGGAGTTCAGCCAGCGTTTGCACCCGGTGCGCGGCTTGATTTCAGCATCCAGCGGCTGGATGAAAAAGAACTTCTGAGGAAGTATCCGGCGCCGAAGTATCAAATCGTGTCCATGGACAACATTCAGCAGAAAATGGCTGAGCACATGGTGCGGAGCGTGCACACCTCGCCGCATGTCCAGGCGATCGATGAAATCGACATGACTTCCATCGTGAATATCCGCGCTCGCCATTCGGACGACTTTGAAAAGAAAGAAGGTTTCACCCCCGCCCCTCACACGCGCGACCGACGGCCGTCGCGCACGTGAATCCGGAGCGCTGCGTCGCTTGCGGAATCTGCGCGGGCTCGTGCGCGCCGATGGCGGTCGGGCCGCCGGGTCGCACGGGCCGCGATCAGCTCGCGCACGCACGCGCGTTCTTGCGCGAGCG
>JANOGR010000379.1:0-6725 GCA_031406095.1 Ignavibacteriales bacterium | reverse complement strand
CGTGGAGAAACTGAATCGACTTCTGCCTCAACGACGCAAAACGCCGATCAAAGATGGCATCCGGCTTACAATTGATTGGGTAGACAAGGCAGGACTGGCGCGTGATTAACAAAGAGCAAGGAGAGAATAGAGTTCACGCTGAGCGGAGTCGAAGCGGGCAATTGTAACCAGTGCAGGGTTCCCTGCCCGCCTTTGCACAGGCCAACGCAGAGGCAGGCGGGGACTTCGCTCACCCTGACTTTGTGATTCTTATGGAATGCCAAAATGACTGAATGCATAATCCTCGCAGGCGGAATGGGTACCCGGCTTCGGAACGCAGCTGGAACCACGCCAAAGCCCATGATCAAGGTGGAAGGCAGGCCTTTTCTGGAAATCCTCCTTTCTTATGTGAAGTCGTTTGGCATTCAGAAGTTCATTTTTTCCGTGGGACATGGCGCTGATCAAATTGAAAAACACTTTGGGGACGGATCGCGGCATAGCGTTGCGATTCTATACTCCAAAGAATCGGAAAAATTACTCGGAACGGGGGGAGCTTTGAAGCGCTCTTTGTCGCTGGCAAGCTCAGAACGAGTTCTTGCAATGAATGGAGATTCCATTTGTCTCGAGCATTTCGGCCAATTCTTCGAATTCGATGCGTCGGCGCCATCTACGGCGACGATCCTGGGAGTGCATGTGAATGATACAAGCCGCTTCGGCACGATGGCGGTTGAGGGCTTGCATCTCGTGGAATTCAAAGAGAAAACCGGCCAAAACCTCCCGGGTTTAATCAATGCAGGCGTATATGTTCTATCCAGAAAACACATTCTTGATTCTCCAACGCCCGAAGTGTTCTCCATTGAACTTGATTATTTTGAAAAGCTCCCGCCTCGTGAGATCAAGGTGTTCGAGACAAAAGGCGACTTTATCGATATCGGTGTCCCGGAAGACCTTTCTCGTCTACCCGAATTCATTCACAGAAACAAGATCTAGCCGATGATCATCTCAAGAACTCCGTTGCGGATAAGCTTCTTTGGCGGCGGCACAGACTATCCCGATTACTTCGGGAATCACGGAGGCCAGGCTCTTTCCACGACAATCCAGAAATATACATACATCACCGTCAAACAGGTCGACCCGATTCTGAACTTCAACTATCGAGTCAGCTACTCTATCCTTGAATCCTGCAAAGAACTCGCCGAGATCAAGCATCCATCCGTTCGCGAGTGCATCAGGTTTCTCCAAATTCCTTATGGCATTGAAGTTCATATTGCCACAGACTTGCCGGCCAGAACGGGACTTGGTTCATCCTCATCATTTACGGTGGGTTTCTTGAGATCCTTATATGCACTTTTGAACAAAGAAGTCAGCAAGGAACAACTAGCGTCAGAAGCTGTGCATGTGGAGCAGCAAATGATTCGCGAACGCGTGGGGGTGCAGGACCAGTATGCGGCAGCGTACGGAGGCTTGAATCACTATCAGTTTCACAAGGACGGAAAGATCGATGTTCATCCAGTACAAATTTCGCCGGACCGGCTGAACGAGCTGGAAAAGCACCTCATGCTCTTTTATACCGGTGTTGCCAGGACAGCCCACGAGATTCTCGGCGAGCAGCTTGAGAAGACAAAAAAAGGCGATAATGACGGTGAACTGAAGAAAATTCATCAAACGGTTACAGACGCGGTGAACGTCTTAACCAGCAATGGCGATATAAGAGAATTCGGTAAATTGCTTCACGCAACCTGGGAATCCAAGCGTAAGCTCTCAAGCGCTGTCACAAACAGCGATCTGGACAAGATGTATGAGTCGGCGCGAAAGGCGGGGGCGATCGGCGGGAAATTGCTTGGAGCGGGGGGCGGAGGCTTCTTTCTTTTTTTTGTCGAGAAACAGAATCAGGATGAGGTGAGAAACGCCTTAAAAGGTTATTTTGAAGTCGAAGTGAAATTCGAGAGTGACGGCTCTCGGATCATTTACAAGATGTGAACCACACGACGAGTTAGGCCGAAATATTTCTAGTTCGTAGGTCGGCATTAATGCCGACCTACCTGCTTACAATTCAGGAGGTTCAGCTACCATGAAAGGCATCGTATTAGCCGGCGGCTCCGGCACCAGACTCTATCCCGCAACACGGGTTGTCAGTAAACAGCTTCTTCCTGTGTACGACAAGCCGATGATCTATTATCCGATCTCCACGCTGATGCTGGCAGGTCTGAAAGAGATCCTGGTTATTTCGACTCCCGAAGACTTGCCGCGATACAGGCAATTGCTCGGAGACGGTTCACAGTGGGGCATCAAGTTTCAATACGCGGAACAACCCCGTCCTGAGGGACTGGCGCAAGCGTTCGTCATCGGTCGTGACTTTATCGGAAAAGAATGCGTGTGTCTGATCCTGGGAGACAACATCTTCTACGGACAGGGATTTCGCTTAACTCTCAGAGACATTGCGAAGAACAAATCCGGTGCGGATATTTTCGGTTACTACGTGAAAGAGCCTGAGCGCTACGGTGTCGTTGAGTTTGACAAATCGGGCAAGGCGGTAAGCATTGAAGAAAAACCAAAACATCCCAAGTCGCACTACGCTGTCACCGGACTCTATTTTTACGATAGTGATGTCGTCGAGATCGCAAAGAATCTCACACCCTCTGCCCGCGGTGAATATGAAATCACGGATGTGAACAAGGAATACTTGAAGCGAGGCAAACTGCGAGTTCAGATTATGGGCCGAGGAATGGCCTGGCTCGACACGGGGACTCATGAGTCGTTGCTGGAGGCCGCCGAGTACATTGAGACAATTGAAAAAAGGCAAGGACTCAAGGTGGCATGCCCCGAAGAGGTCGCTTACCGCGAGGGTTGGATCGATTCAAACCAACTCCGGAAGATCGCGGATACGATGAAGAACAACGCCTACGGAAGTTATTTGCTCGAACTGATTGAGGAGACGGAAGGCCGGCGAAAATAAAAGGAACAAGCCCTGAGAAAACCCTTTATTTCAGGAATGCTTCGCGATTTGAGTGGATTGCGGCGTCATTGACTGGAATCACTTGCTTGGCACGAATCCTTTTCATATCTTGCCACCCACATAAACAAGTGTAGATTCAAGCAAAAGAGGTTGGCCGCCGTGTTGCTAACCTCATTTTTTTTATCTGAGGTAGAATCCGATACTTTATCGGACCTACCGAGGAAGCAAAAAGTGAATGTCATCCTGAGCGAAGCGCCGACATCTCAGTGCTCTTTTGTGGCAGAAAGCGCGAAGCGAAGGATCTGAACAAACCCCGCTTCAACCTTTCCCCCTCCGAGGGGGAAATACAAAGGGGGTCTGAATAAACAGAGCACATGAACCTCGACAAGAAAATCAAATCCAAACAAGCACGCATCGGCGTCGTCGGCCTCGGCTACGTCGGGTTGCCCCTCGCCGTTGAATTTGCTTCCAAAGGCTTCCAAACGGTCGGCATCGACGTCGACCCGGCCAAAGTTGAAGCCGTCAACTCAGGCAAAAACTACATCGACGACGTTGACGAGAAGGTTTTCTCCAAGACTGTCAAGAAAGGCCTGTTGAGTGCAAGGTCCGATTACGAATGCGTCAATTCTCTGGATATCATTTACATTTGCGTTCCCACGCCTTTCACTGCGAACAAAGAGCCGGATATCTCTTACATCATTGCAGCTGCGGAGGGAATTGCCAAGAAACTCCGCAAAGGCCATTTGGTCATCCTGAAAAGCACAACGTTCCCCGGCACAACGGAAAATCATGTTCAGCCAATACTGGAGAAATCAGGCCTCAAAGTTGGCCGTGACTTCAATCTTGCATTTTCTCCCGAGCGCATCGACCCCGGCAACAAGAAATGGACGACCGCAAATACGCCCATCGTGGTCGGTGGCGTAACGCCGGAATGCACAAAGCTGGCCTGCCTCGCATCCCAGCAGGTTGTTTCCAAAGTGATCCCTGTATCCGGTCCGAAGATCGCTGAGATGGAAAAACTCCTGGAAAACATCTTCCGAAGCGTGAACATCGCTCTCGTGAATGAGCTTGCCATGCTGTGCGACAGGATGGGCGGAATTAACATGTGGGAAGTCGTAGAGGCGGCAGCTTCAAAACCGTTTGGCTATATGCCGTTCTTTCCCGGACCCGGCATCGGTGGACACTGTATTCTCATCGACCCTTATTACTTGTCGTGGCTTGCCCGCTCACAGGATTTCCAAACAAAGTTCATCGAACTGGCGGCGGAGACGAACGAGAACATGCCGTTCTATGTAAAGAATATGGTTGTGCGGGAAATCAGCCACATGCCGGTGAGTTTCAAAGACGCCAAAATCGTGGTCCTCGGAGTCGCCTTCAAGAAAAACGTGGACGACACGCGCCATTCTCCAGCGCTGAAGGTAATGGAGCTGTTGCACGCCGACGGTGCACGAAACCTTGTGTACAATGATCCTTATGTTCCGAAAGTGAAGACCAACGGCCTGGAGTTCAAGTCCGTACCTCTGACAAAAGGACTTCTGGAATCGGCAGACTGTGTTCTGATAACAACGGATCACTCAGACTATGATTACAATTTTGTTGTAAAAAACTCGAAAATAGTGATTGACACAAGAAACGCGACAAAAAATGTGA
This sequence comes from Ignavibacteriales bacterium, assembly GCA_031406095.1. Classification (GTDB taxonomy): domain Bacteria; phylum Bacteroidota; class Ignavibacteria; order UBA10030; family UBA10030; genus JANOGR01. The sequence continues at coordinate 2,140 of JANOGR010000379.1, read as the reverse complement.
AAAGTGGAAGAGAAAAAGTGGTTTTACTTGGGGACGGAAGGTAATATGATTAGTACAGATGTCAATACGTCGAATACTGCAAAAGACGTGAAGGTTGTAGGACGCCGAAAGGGTGTAGGGAGAGGATTCTCAGAAGTCAACGCCTTTTTAAATCTTGTCATAACATTGAGAGGCAAGAGGCCGTTTATACCGAGGGGCGTACACCGCTTCTCCAGTTTCCAGGAAAGTCAGGAATGGTCGATCAGGATGATGGCGCGAAGCTCGATTCCCGTCCACCCAGTCTGAATGATCTTCTTCGCCTCTGCAGGGAACTTAACAAGCAAAAAGCGAAGTATATCGTTATCGGTGGGATGGCGATGATTCAAGCTGGGTTTACCAGGGCAACGGAAGACATCGATTTGCTTATTGATTCCTCCGCCGAAAATCAGGAGAGAGTTCGCGAAGCCTTGATGGCTTTGCCCGATCAGGCGATTCGAGATGTTCGCCCGCAAGACCTGGACAACTATACCGTTGTGAAAGTCGCCGACGAATTCGTGATTGATTTAATGAAATCTGCCTGCGGGATTGACTATGATAATGCGAAAACATTGGCCGAAACGGTGACCATCGAAGGAGTCGAAATTCCGTTTGCGAATGCTCAGCTGCTCTGGAAACTCAAGCAAACCAAACGTGAAAAGGACGAACTTGATCTTATGTTTTTGAGAGAATTGTTGAAGAAAAGATAGGAACAATCGCATGAAGAAAAGGTGTTCACTGTGAAGAGAAAAGGTGGTGCTGCTGGGAGATGGGGTATAACGAACATGAACAAAGAAATATTCACCAAATACCGAATTGATGACCCTGCCCAGGATAAGGATGACCATGAATTCTGGAAGGCTCAAAGCCATGAATACAAAATAAATGTCCTTGAGGTCTTAAGGAAGATGTGGCAGAAACTGAACCCGGTCAAAGGAAACAATGGAGATTTCGAAAGACTTCGAAGAGTTTTTCGGATTACTAAACAAGCATAAGGTACGCTATCTTGTCGTAGGTGGTTACGCGGTCGCAATCCACTCAAAGCCAAGATACACGAACGATATTGACATATTGGTCGAGCCCGAACTTGATAATGCCAAGAGAACATTACAAGCACTTGGAGATTTTGGATTTGGCAACCTCGGGATGAAGCAGGAAGATTTCTTAATTCGAGAACAAGTCATCCAATTGGGGTATCCACCATTGAGGATTGACCTCCTTACATCCGTTTCAGGTGTGAACTTCGCTGAAGCTTGGTCGAGGAAGGTTGATTCGAAATACGGCGATCAGACCGTCCATTTTATTGGAAAACAAGATCTCATAGCCAGCAAAAAAGGGGCCGGAAGAAAGAGGGATCTTTTGGATCTGGATGAACTCACGTGAAACACCTGTTCTCTCCATGGCGCTCTGAGTATATAAAGACATTCAAGAACGAAAAGAAGTCCAAAAGTTGCTTATTTTGCAGGATTGCCAAAGAAAAAAAAGATGCGAAAAACCTCATCGTGTTGCGTGGCAAAACATGTTATGCCGTTCTCAACAAGTTTCCGTACAACAGCGGACATCTCATGGTCGTGCCGTATCGCCACACACCGGATTTTTCCGGCTTGACGAAGGATGAAAACGCCGAAATCATGGCCACGTCGGCCCGATGCATGAAGATCATGAAGAAATCGAACAACCCGCATGGCTTTAACTTTGGCGCCAACATCGGCCGTGTTGCAGGAGCGGGCATCGAATCGCACGTGCATTTTCACATTGTCCCGCGTTGGAGCGGGGACACGAATTTCATGCCCACATTGGCTGACGTAAAGATGGTTTCAGAGGATTTGAAGAAGTTAGCGGACGGGTTGAGGAAGAAACTGTAATAAAAGGTTAGAGCCATCCTGAGCCGAGCGCCTTGGGCGCGAGGCGCCCGTCTGCCTAATTGTACTTTGAGGCGGGCAGGAAGGATCTGACACTCAGGTTAGATCAGATTCTTCGCGACTGAGAATCGTCGCTCAGAATGGCAGACAGGGTTGGGTTTTGCTTTTGTTATGACGAAAAAGATTTTTTTCAAAAAAGTAACGAACGATAAAGAAGACGTCCTTGAAACCTTTCTTGGCTTGCTGGAAAAGCTCAAAGTTGG
>JANOGR010000373.1:0-3533 GCA_031406095.1 Ignavibacteriales bacterium | reverse complement strand
GGCCTCTTCACGATTTTCACCTCACGCATCATCGGAAAACTTGCCGACCGTTATGGAAAACCCAGAGTCTTTGGCATCATCGCATCACTCTCGGCGATCCCGACTCTCGCCGTGACCTCTCTACCGGCGATGGCTCTGCCGTGGGTTCTCGTATGCACGACATTTTTTTTCATTCTTGCTTCCGGCAGGAGCGTACCGGCGTTTGCAATGATTACGGCAAGTGTGGATTCTTCGCTCCGTGGCAGCTTCATGAGCTTTAACTCTTCCATCCAGATGTGGTCGGCCGGGCTTGCTTCGTTTGCGGCGGGGTTGCTGATCACGAACGGCCCGCATGGAGAATTGTTCCGGTACGGATGGGTCGGAGTCCTGGCATCATGTTGTGCAATTGCCTGCGTCTTTCTCGCAAACAGATTAAAGCAACCTGATGTGTCTCATCAGTAAACACGGAGGACAGCATGAAATTCCGTAAAAGGCCGAGAGACTTGATGAAAAACATATTTCTCAGTTTTATTCTGTTCGTTGGCTGCCAGCGCGGCACGCAATACGAAGTCGTTATTCGAAACGGCACATTGTACGACGGAAGCGGCAAACCCGGCGTCGTCGGGGATATCGCAATCAACGGCGACAAGATTATGGCTTTGGGAAAGTGGGAAAACGTCCATGGGAAAACCGAAATCGACGCGACGGGGCTTGCCGTTGCTCCGGGGTTCATCAATATGCTGAGTCATAGTGAAGAGAGCCTGATTGAGGACGGACGCTCGCAGAGCGACATCCGGCAGGGTGTTACTCTGGAAGTCTTTGGCGAAGGCTCGATGGGTCCGATGACGGAACAAATGAAAAAGGATGCGATGGAAGCGCAGGGTGACATCAAGTATAAGATCGAGTGGACTTCACTCGGAGAGTACCTGGATTATCTCGAGAAACGGGGAATCTCAACGAACATTGCCTCCTTCGTCGGAATTGGAACTGCCCGGGCGAATATCATCGGATTTGCAAACCGTGCCCCCAACGCCGAAGAACTGGAAAAAATGCGCGGAATCGTCCGCCAGGCGATGGAAGAAGGAGCAATGGGTGTGACATGTGCGTTGATTTACACGCCCGATTTTTTTATGAAGACTGATGAACTTATCGAAATGAGCAAAGTCGCAGCACAGTACGGCGGAATGTATGTCTCCCACATGAGGAGCGAGGGGAACAAATTCCTGGAAGCGGTTGATGAATCCATGAGGATTGCGAAGGAAGCGGGCCTTCCTGTTGAAATCTACCATTTGAAAGCCGCCGGCAGATCGAACTGGCCGAAGCTGGAACAGGTGATAAAAAAGATAGAACAGGCTCGTGCAAGCGGACTGAACATCACTGCGGACATGTATACTTATCCGGCCGGGGCGACGGGCCTCGATGCTTCGATGCCGCCCTGGGTACAAGAAGGCGGTTTCAAAGAATGGAAAAAGCGCCTGCAGGATCCCGAGATACGTAAACGAGTCAAACTGGAAATGAGCACACCGACGGACAAATGGGAGAACCTGTACCTGGCAGCCGGTGCGAAGAACATGATTCTGATTGCGTTCAAACAAGATAGTTTGAAATACCTGACAGGTAAAACACTGCCAGAGGTTGCGGCGATGCGTGGAAAATCAGTCGAAGAAACTGCCATGGACCTTGTCATTGACGATGACACACGTGTTGGAACCGTATATTTTCTCATGTCGGATGAGAACATCAAGAAACAGATTGCGCAACCATGGGTCAGTTTCGGGTCTGACGCGGAATCGATGGCGCCCGAGGGGAATTTTATGAAGTCCAACCCGCACCCGAGAGCATACGGAAACTTCGCCAGACTGCTGGGCAAGTACGTCCGTGAAGAAAAGGTGATTTCTCTCGAAGAAGCGGTTCGCAGACTTACGGCGTTGCCTGCCCAGAATCTGAAAATCAAAGATCGAGGGGCGCTCATTACGGGCCATTTCGCCGATGTTGTGGTGTTCGATCCGGGGAAAATCGCCGACCATGCCACCTTCGACAAGCCTCACCAGTATTCCACGGGCGTCACACATGTGTTTGTGAACGGTGTACAGGTGTTGAAAGACGGCGAGCACACGGGCGCGAGGCCGGGGAGGGTTGTGAGGGGGCCGGGGTGGAAAGTTAAATGAAGGAGCGGAAGCGACGCATCTGCCGTTGTTGCTTCTTTAGGATGCGTCGCTTCTGTTGGATAGAAGATGACACACTCAGTTGAACAACATTTGGGTATGCAGGCAACGGAATACGACCGTGTGATCCGCACGTTCATCCCGAATTACGATGGAATGCTGCAGGAAATTCTCAATTGGCTACGAACGGTTGTGCCTGAAAACGGCAAAGTTATTGACCTGGGCGGCGGAACGGGCTCGCTTGCGAACGCACTGGCTGAGAGTTTTCCGACTATGCAAATCGAAATCTGGGACACGGACCGGGCGATGCTCGCTGTCGCCGAACAGCGCCTCAAACAGTTCAGCAAGCGCGTCCGTCTGGTCGAAAAGTCGTTCGACCAGCCGCTCCCTGAATGCGACGCCGTGATGGCAACACTGGCTCTTCATCATGTGAAAGGGCTGAAGAAGAAGACTGAGATTTATCGCAACATTTTCAAAGCGCTTCGTTCTCCTGGAATATTCTTGAACGGAGATTGCACTATGAGCCAGCAGAAACATATCCGGGAAGCTGAATCTCTTTATTGGACACAGTTCATGACGAGTCAAGGCATGACACATGATGAAGTCCAGAGACATTTTGCCGAGTGGGCTGAAGAAGACAAATATTTTTCAATTTTTGAGGAACTCGGGGCTCTTCGCGAAGCGGGGTTTTCTCAGCCTGAATGTTTCTGGAAACATGGCCCCATGGCGGTGTACGGCGGTGTCAACAGTTGAGATTCTGATTTGAAACGAGTCCGAAAATTGGTCATCGCCGTTATCGGAACGACGGTTTTATTTGTGGGGATTGCGATGATTGTGTTGCCGGGTCCGGCGCTGATTCTCATCCCGGTGGGCCTCGCTATTCTGGCGACAGAATTTGCGTGGGCTAAGACCTTACTTCGAAAAGCGGCCGAAAAGTTCAAAAAGAAGAACCAAACTTAAGGGACGGTAGGTCGGCATTAATGCCGACCTACCGGGAGTACGAGAAAACATGAAAATCCTTTTTTTCTACCTGAGACAATACTGGAAACTCGTTATTCTTTCACTTTTTCTCGCGACGATCAATCAGGTGTTTTCGCTCCTCGACCCCCTGATTTTCCGCCATGTCATCGACGAGTATGCGCTGCAATACCAGAAGTACTCCGAACCCGAGTTCTTCAGCGGAGTCATGCTGCTCCTGGGCGCTGCTGTCGGAGTGGCTTTTGTCTCCAGGGTTGCGAAGAATTTCCAGGATTACTTCATCAACACGATCACGCAACGTTTGGGTGCGCAAATCTACTCGGACGGCGTTCGGCATTCCCTGGAGCTTCCGTACCAGGTCTTTGAAGACCAGCGCAGCGGGGAAACGCTCGGAAAACTTCAAAAGGTACG
>JANOGR010000347.1:0-9271 GCA_031406095.1 Ignavibacteriales bacterium | reverse complement strand
CTATTCAAACGGCGGTACATTCATGAAGCTGTGAGGCTCGTATGAATCGATTACCGATTCTCGGAATTCTTGTTTTACTAGCGATTCCATTTCTGGGCTAATCAGGCCTCGCCCACACAACACGCGGTCACAACGTTGTCGAAGCTGCCGCTTACAAAAGTCTCCTGAAAAAAGTGAAAGGCCAGATCGCCAAGGCGCCCGATTACTCAGGCAAGGAAATTCTCGATTACCTGATCGGAATGCGCGTGCTTCGGGTTCCACCTTGCTATCCTCACCCCGGACAAAAAGAGTTCTGCAAATCGTACACGGAGTCCGATTCCCTTGAGTGGCTGCCCGTGGTCGGGTCCGGCGACATGGATGCGATCATGTACCGCCAGTTCAGCAAGAATGGCCAGTATTTTCATTTCATGGCGAGCCCCGGTGCGATTTATCGCAACCCTGAGGTCGACCCCCGCACCGATGCGCCGCGTGGACTTTCGGAAGAGGCCTATCCCATCGCCGTTCGTTTCATCACGGGGATGTATTACGAAATACTTGAACGCAGCGACGTATCAAAAAAATACTACAGGGATATTTATTCGTTGATCCACACGATCGGGGATTCCTACTCGGGAGCCCACGCCGAGCGGGACACGAACGATTGGTCGGTCATGTATTTGAAACCCTGGCAAGCGACAGCCTGGCAGCCGTATCTCTTCTACTGGTCCGGATGGCCCTACTTCGCGTCGGACAAAATTCACTGGTTCCCCGAAGACGACCGCGACAAGATGTACATGAAGACCGACATCGTTCCAGCCGCCGAAGTGGACTTCTACGATAAGAATCCCTACGTCGTTCGCCGGGAGTACTTGAATTCCCGTGGAATCCAGGCTGCCAATGCTATTGAGGACCTCATTGTGATCACTTTTGCGATTCTGAAGGAAGCAGGAGACGACAAGGTAAAGCTCGAAGCGGCCGCAAATCGTGAGTGGAGGTGGTACTTGAATGAACACTTCCGCGGGTACACGGACACGGTGACAGTGAACACCGTTGGCTTCTCACCTGCGCCCGTCGACGAACAAGAATGGCGCCCGATGGTACAGATGGGCTTCCGATACAGGCGGGATGCGTTTTCAAATACTGATAATTTTCTGCTCGCCATGAATTTTGCCAAACCGCCGAGCGTCGTCGACCCGTTCGGTTTCGCTGCGGGTTATGAAATCGGCAAACAGTACGTCGGCGGTACAAAAGAGCAGTGGGTGGGTTCCATCAGTTTTGGCTTGTATCTCTGGCATTATTCAGATGTTCTCGCCTTGGGACTCGACCCCACGATAGCCCACCTGACGTGGGATGGCCATCAGCTCACCGTTGACCCCATGATCTCCTTCGTACGGTTCGACGCCTGGTTGTCGAGGCGTCTCTGGCTCAGCGTCGACGCTTTCCGTTATTCTTTCCTCCACGGTTGGAGGAAAAACGAGTTCTCACTTACTGCCGGAGTTGCCTTCAGCCGGGATGTTCCTTTCCATTGGAGCGACTGGCTGAGCGAGCCGAAGTACATGGCGTCCCAGGGTACTCCGGTCGGCGAACGGTGGGTCAATCCTGAACTCGATTCTCCGTTGCGTCTCAACCCGAACAAATATGGGCTCTTCCACCCTTTCGGATACGGTTTCAATGAACAATCGGGTCACATCACGATATCCCCGATCGGCTACACGTTTCTCAGGGACATCGACCGCGAAGCAAAGTTCTCAAGATGGTCCTACGGGTTGTATCTTGGGGCTGGAGGAGAACATGATTACGATAACGTCTGGATGTTTCTGCGAGGAGGTCCGGTGCTGCGCTTCAAGCTTCTCCCCCTGATTGCTCTCAACCTCGAACCCGTTACACCACGGTATGCAATAGGGCTTTCAAAAAATGCCGGCGGATACTTCGATGCCGACGCCACCTTCGGGACGGTCTTTATGCTGGGTACATTCGACATCAATCTCGAGCTCGTCCGTTTTTCCTACAGTCAGAAAAAACTCGATCAAAAGTGGGTTGCCGGCTTGAGATTTGGAATCCTAAGAGAATAACACCTATTTTAATGAGGCATCGTATGAAGACAATCCTTCAACTCCTGTCTGCGATTTTTCTTCTGACCTGCATCTCAGCGGCGCAGCTCAAGATCGATCTCAAAACGCCGGTAGAAGACAAAGAAAAGTTGAAACTGGCGAAAGCCGGACTCGGCGCATTCCTTCGCCAGGCGGATTGGGCGCACGTTGTCAATGTCGGAGAGGATTACTCGGTGTGGGTCAAGAATCTGAAACGCAGATTCAAAGGCAACATCCTGCATTTTGAACTCGACCTGGAAATCAAAACGGCAGCCGACCTGACCTCGGGAAAACTCGTAAGCGCCAGACACATTAAAGACTCCGTCGATCTTTCCGTGGCTGCGGAACTGAAGACGTTCGAAAACAGGGAAATGCACAAACTTGTCGAGGAGCAACTCGCGAAAAACAACAAGTTTAAGCCGGTGACCGCGGTGGTCGGAACGGTTACAAACGTTCCTGTCGCCGGAGGAATTGTGGAAAAAGGGCTCGAGTATTTTGGAGTGGATCTCGAATCGAAGTTTACACCGGATCAAGCGATCGAGGGAATGACTCTGGGAGCGGTCATGATGATCCATTTGAAAGAAATGGTTGACGCACTTCCCCCGAAAAAGAAATGATAAACAGATTTGAGAAATACCGGACGTTCTTCGTGACCCTTGCAGCGGCGTGTGTACTTTCCTTCACGTTTGTGGACTGTGGATTTGGCGTCTGGTTCCAGGAAGTCGTTCTCACAAGTTCTGTGAAAAACCCGAAGCCAATCCCGCCATTCACCATCCCCCCAAAAAGCCCGAACGTCAAGTATCTGCAATTTCTGGCGATCGGGGACCCGGGCACAGGCCGGTCGGGCCAGCGTGATGTCGCAGACGGCATGGCGCGAAAAGCGGCTGAAGACCCCGTCTCGTTTGTACTCATCCTTGGTGACAATTTCTATGCTACAGGGGTCACCTCAGTCACGGATGAGCAGTGGGTCGACAAGTTCGAGAAGATGTACGCTCATTCGAGTCTGCAAGTACCTTTTTACACTGTCCTCGGCAACCATGATTACTATTCAAACCCGCAGGCCCAGGTGGAGTATACGAGCGTGAGCAAGCGCTGGAAGATGCCCGCACGATATTACACCTTCACCGCCGACATTGATGACACCAGCAAGGTGCAGTTTTTTTGCCTCGACACGACACCGTTGGACGCTGAAAGGATTGAAGAAAAGGAAGAAGGCCAGACGCTGGATTCGATGGACTATCGAACTCAAATGGGCTGGTTTGAGAATCAGCTTAGACAATCAAAGGCGAGATGGAGAATCGTGACCGGCCACCATGCGCTGTATTCCGGCGGTTCGCATGGAGACAACAGAGGGATGATCAACCTTCTCGAACCTTTGCTCGTGAAATACAATGTGGATCTGTATCTCGCCGGCCACGATCATCACCTTGAAATGAAAAAGCCGATCAAGGGGGTGTATCACATCGTCAGCGGAGGAGGCGGAACTCACCGGAGCGTCACCTGGCAAGACAACACGCTCTTCGCCTGGACGAACATGGGTTTTAACTGGTTCAGACTCTCTGCCACCGAGTTCTTGGTGGAATTCTACGATCGCAACGGAAAATTGCAGTACGCCAACGTGATTCCCAAGCCCTGATTAGAAGTCTGACTTCTGCGTATGTTTGTACGCGTAAGAAGTCAGACTTCTTGCCAGTTTTCATTGCTTTTCTTCCCATCATTGCTGATTTTCTCCCTCAGCATGCGCCGCGCAAAGCTCGACCTCCCTTCAAGATTCCATTTCTCGGCTGAAATTCCCCTTCGCATTGGCGACGTCAACTACAATAACCACCTCGGCAATGACACGGTGCTTTCGTTGATTCACGAAGCTCGGGTTCGCTTCTGGAATCAGCATGGTTACACGGAGCTGAACATCGAAGGCGTTGGTACCATCATGTCGGATGCGGTCATTGTGTACAAGTCCGAAGCGTTTTACGGAGATGTGCTGAGTATCGATGTCGCTGTTGCAGACTTGCAGCGAGTAGGGTTCGATTTCGTTTATTTGATTACAAACAAGAAAAGCGGCAAAGAAGTAGCACGTGCGAAAACGGGAATCGTCTTTTTCGACTACGATAAACGAAAGATAGCCGATATGCCTGAGAAATTTCGAACAATGTTCTCTTAACGGCCAAACACTTTTGCATCACCCACTTTTTTCTCGCAGGTCGGCATTAATGCCGACCTACCTATAAATGCAACCGCCCCATAAACCCCGTGTCGTCATCCTCGGCGGCGGATTCGCCGGCGTCTATGCCGCTATGGAGCTCGAAAAACTTCTCGGGCGCAAGGATGACTTCGAGATCACTCTCGTCAACCGGGAGAACTATTTTGTGTTTCAACCGATGCTTCCCGAAGTCATTTCAGGAAGCATCGGCATCCTCGACACCGTCAGCCCGATTCGACGCCTTTTGCACGCAAGCCGGCTTATCGTGCGCGATGTCGAAGCGCTTGACATCCAACAAAAGTCTATCACACTCAGTCAGGGATTCCGCCCGCGGCCTTATATGCTGAGTTACGATTATCTCGTCTTCGCACTCGGCAACGTTACGGATTTTCGAGGCATGGTGGGCCTGCCCGAGCACGCGATGCCTTTCAAAAACCTCGCCGACGCAATTTTCCTGCGCAACCATGTGATTCATGTCCTCGAGGAAGCCGACATTGAAACGGATAAGGAGTTGCGGCAGCAACTTCTTACCTTTGTGGTCGCTGGAGGCGGGTTTTCCGGAGTGGAGGTTTGTGCGGAAGTGAACGACTTTGTTCGCCGTGCCGCAAAGATTTACCGGGGCATCGAACAGACAGACATCAGGGTCGTGCTCCTTCATTCCGGCGAACGAATTCTCGATCGCGAAGTCAGCAAGGAACTCGGGTTGTACGCACAAAACCTGCTTTACAACCGCGGGGTGGAAATACGATTGAAAACCCGGCTTCGCTCTGCGAGTTCGGATGCGGCAATCCTTGTGAACGATGAGCGCATCCCCACGAAAACTCTTGTTTCAACCGTGCCTTCCTCTCCCCACCCCATTATCGACGGGCTGGATATTCCGAAAGACAAGGGAAAAATAAAATGTAACCGTTTTCTCGAGGTCGATGGTGTTGAAGATGCTTGGGCGCTTGGCGATTGCGCCATGATCCCCAACCCTTCCGGCGAGGGTTTTTGCCCCCCAACAGCCCAGTACGCCATTCGGGAAGGTATGACATCAGCCCACAACATTGCTGCCGCTATTCGGGGAGGCGAGAAAAAACAGTTTCAATTCAAGGGCCTCGGCAAAATGGGCTCCCTGGGTTACCGGAGCGCCGTTGCCGAATTGTTCGACTATTTTCGATTCTCCGGCTTCATTGCGTGGTTCCTCTGGCGCACGATTTACCTTTGGAAACTGCCCGGTCTCGACCGGAAGATCAAAGTCGGCCTTGCGTGGGCGCTCGACTTGCTCATTCCCACTGAGCTCGTTCAGCTGAAACTCGGGACGGCCCAGGGTGTTGCGCAGGCACATTTTGAACCCGGTGAAATCGTGTTTCGACAGGGCGATCTTGGCGACACGCTGTATATCCTGCTGCGGGGAGAGGCGGAGGTCGTGCGGGAGGATGACGGAATCGAGAAGATCATCGCCCATCTCCAGCCGGGCGAGTTTTTCGGCGAGATGGCGTTGTTAAATCAGAAAACCCGCGGTGCCACGATTCGTTGCCTGAAATCGACCGACGTGCTGACGCTGAAAAAAGGCGACTTCACTGCCCTCGTTGCTAATTTGCCGGATCTGAAGCAAACGTTCGAAAACGTCATGGCAAAAAGAATGGGAAAGCCGAAGTAGTTTTTTGAATTGGTTTTGTGAATCTCTGATTCTTTGATTCTGATGTCGGGAAATCGCCTTGTTTTAGCGTTCTCCATGAAATCTCTCCTTCTCCATCTCACTCTTCTTTCGTTCCTCTTTTCATCCATGCCCGCTCAAGTAACGTATCTTGAGCCTCAAGTGGACAGTCTCCTCGCAAAGGCCGATGAGTTGGTGTTCGAATCCAGGAAGGAACTTGCGAAAGAACTCTACCGCTCTGCATTGAAATCTTCCAAAGACCCGATACGTGTGCTGGCAATCGAAGGGAAAATTGCCCTCGCTGACGAATCCTGGCGCGACGCACGGTCACGACTTGAAAGCCTTTTGAAACGAGACCCCAAAAACATGTTTGGCCACTATGGGCTGGGCATTTGTTATCGGGAAATCGGAAAACAATCTATTTTCTTGAATAGGCTGCGCGGCGTTCTCCTCAAAACAGACTGGGATGAATCAAAGGAACACTTTCAATTTGTGCTTGCCTCGGATTCTTCATTTAGCGATGTCCTCTACCAATATTCTCTCCTGTTGAAATGTCAGGCGGATTATCCCCTCGCACTGGAGGCCGCCCGCGCACAACTTCGTCTGTCGCCTAAGATGTTTCATGCCCAGATTGGCTTATACAAATTGTATAAGAGCTTTGTCTTCAACGGAAGTCCTCAAGTCGTCTTTGAGTGGCTTCGTGAGCAATCGACAGAGTATGCAACCTATTTCATCGGAGAAGAAATGAGACGGGCTGGAATGCTCGATCAGGCAGAATCGCTTTTTCTTGACATGTTAAAACTCCGGCTCGACATGCCGCTTCAGCCTATTTACTTGTCCCTTGCAAAGATCAACTACGCGCGTGACAGGACGGACTTGGGGGAAAGCTACTATTGGCGTGCTGTGAATGAAATCACTACAAGAATTGGACTGCAAATCGTTCTCGACGGTGTGCATCCTCTCCTGACAGATGACGAGCTGGGAGAATTTGCGTCACTTCGGTCTCTCAGGGATCGGGGTAGATTTGTCCGCTCGATCTGGATAAGCCGGAATCCCACTCCTGGCTCGCAGGTCAACCCTCGACTCGCCGAACATCATAAACGTTTGCTTCATGCTGAAGCCAGGGAGCACTATGATGGCGACCGAACGCATGCCAATAATCCCGACAAGATGCGCCAGCTTCAGTTTCCAAAAGCGTACTGGCTGAACGATGAATTCAACGATAAAGGACTCATCTACATCAGACATGGGCCGCCGGACAACATCCAGAAGTATCTTGGAGAGGAAATTCTGGCTCCCACCGAATCATGGATGTACTCCTCGAGACCTGATGCACCGGAAATGATTTTCCATTTCACCATGGAAGGAGGATTGAGCAACAACTGGCGCCTGGTCCGTTTTCCACCCTATCCGAAAGCCTGGGAAGACCTTGCTTCCTGGGATCCTGTTTTCTACCGACTTTCCCGCGCCGAGCCGTCGGAGAGAGAAATCCTCTCAGACCGGATTTCCAGACAAACCCAGGAAACCGTGATGGCGGCGCTTTCAACAGACCGCCAAACGTGGAAAGAAGAAAAGAAGGCATTTCCGATACCTTTTTCAATAGATGCATTCCGGTCGGAAGGAGGCCGGTCGTTGGTCGATTTTAGTTATGCCATCCCAGTCGTAACACTTTTGAAGTCAATCCCTGATTCGATAAAGGTTCTTAAAGCAGAATTAGGGTTTTCCATCGTCAGTCAGTCACAGAGTGCGGTTCAAAGCGAATTGGACACGATATCTATTCCGATAAACAGGAATGCCCCCGGTGCGATGATGCGCCTCGTGAGGACATACCTTCGCCCGGACAATTACGAAATAAACCTCTTTGTAAGGCCTTTGGGCACGAATCTTCTCGGCAATGTGAAGGCAAGCAAGAAAATCCCCTCCTTCGACGAAAAAGGCCTCGCTTTAAGCGATCTTCAATTCCTCATCCCTTCGGTGGGACGGAGTAATGTTGAAATCGAAGGAATAAAGGTCGAACCGAGCCCTCTTTGGATTTACCCGTCGACCAGGCCGGTATACGTCTATATTCACGTCTACAATCTTGTAAAAGATGACACGGGGAAGACCGCCATACGGGTGCAAGCCTCACTTCAGGAAATTGGCTCTACCGGGCCTCCAATAATTATCAAGGAGCTTGAAAAACAAGGCTTCGAACAATTCTACCCCTTGTTTCTCGTCCTCGATATGAGCAAAATTGATCCGGGCAATTACATGCTCGTCGTGAGCGTCACAGATCGAAAAATCATCAAGACCATTAGAGCATCACGCCCCGTCAGGCTCTATCGCCCTTAATCAATCCGCGCCCTTGCAGGGTCGGCTAATTCCATCTATATTCCCAAAAAGCCCATGCCCCTCTCCCCCGAAACCCGAAAAAATATCTTTAACAAGCTCAAAGCTGCCCTTGAAAAACAATGTCCGCCGATGGTGGTCTCAAAAAACACTGCGGATGCCTTCGAAATTATGGGCAACAAACGCGTTCCGTATGGAAGCAAGAAGAAGATTGTCCCCGGGATGTATCTCTCGAGCACTGTTGCTCGAAAGGACATGGTGAGTTTTTATTTGTTCCCCGTGTATTACAACCAGAAGGAATTCAGAGACATTGCGCCCACGGCAATGAAATGCCTGAAAGGGAAAACTTGCTTCAATTTCAAAAAAGAGGAACAGGTCATCGACAAAGAACTCGATGCGTTGCTCGACAAGGGGGCCCAGATCTGGAAAAAACTCGGCTACATGAAGTAACCTGCCCTTGTAACCTCCCCCAATTTCTTCTATATTTGACATAATGTCGCACCAGCCCATGAGCGTCGATAAAGCCACCATCCTGCGCCTCATCGATGAGGTATTGAAGGAAAGCAACGCCCATGCGTGTTGCAAAGACGGAATTTGCTCTGACAACCTCTGCGTCGTCCATAACAAGGAAGGCGTCAGCAACATCGTCAAAAGTGGAGCGGACCGGATCACGGCTGGTGTCGGTGTGCGGGTCGGCGGGTTCGACACCGCGATTGCCCGAATGATCGACCACACCTTGTTGAAACCCGAAGCAACGAAGCAACAGGTTGAAGAACTTTGTGCCGAGGCAAAGCAGTACGGGTTTGCAAGCGTTTGCATAAACCCCGGCTACGTGAAACTCTGTGCGCAGCTTTTGCGGGATACGAGCGTCAAGGTGTGCACCGTCATCGGTTTTCCACTTGGAGCAACATCGACAGAATCGAAAACTTTTGAGACGGAGCGGGCCATTAAAGACGGCGCCCGCGAGGTGGACATGGTGATCAATATCGGCATGCTCAAGTCTGGCGAATTCGACTACGTGCAAAACGATATTTT